>DDOU01000088.1:4795-8660 GCA_002341825.1 Candidatus Igneacidithiobacillus taiwanensis
GTGGTTTTGCCAAACCGACCTTTGCTAGCAAGCCGATGCTGGAAAAATCTCGATAAACCAAGAGCCGGGGGGTAACCCCCGGCCAGCCACGGAGAATTTTTATGCTTGACATTGCTCGAATCGCCGGCAGTTTATCCACTTGGTGGTGGATGCTGCTGTGTTTGATGTTTTTGCTCTACATCGGCCTCGACGGGGCCGATCTCGGCGCCGGAATCTTTGCGCTGTTTTCCCCCGACGAAGAGGAGCGCGGCGCCATTATGGCATCGATGGCCGGCTTCTGGGACGGCAACGAAACCTGGCTGGTAGTTGCTGGCGGTATTCTCTTCGGAGCTTTTCCTTTGGTCTATGGATCAGCCTTCAACTATCTGATGATTCCCTTAATGATTGCGCTGTGGGGTATTATCATGCGCGCGGTGGCGTTTGAATTTCATGTGCATGCCATCGGATCCAAGCGCTTTTGGGGGTTTCTCTTTGCCTTGGGCAGCCTTGTCGCTCCCTTTGGCGCTGGTGTTGCGCTCGGTGGTGCTTTGCTCGGATTTCCGACCATGCATCATATCGCCGCTGAGGGCGTGAGCGGGGCCCACGCCTTGGCCTTCAATGACGTAAAGCATTTTTCTGGCGGCGCCCTAGATTTTCTCAGCCCTTTCAGTATCTGGACGGGCTTTGGCGCGGTGATTGCCGCAAGTTTGGCTGGTGGTTTGTATCTTTGCGCACGATTTGTGGCAGGAGACGTCATCCATGAGCGCGCCAAGAAATGGACCAATGCCTTTTCGCTGATCGCCCTGGCGGCCGTCGTCATTACTTTGGTCTGGTCCTATGCCATCTTCCCTTGGGCCGCCGCTAAGTGGACCGGTAGCCATTGGTGGGTCTGGCTAATCTGGATCCTGGCCATTCTCGCCTTTGCTTATAAGTCGATGATGGCGCATGCGGCTTCTCGCGACTTCATCGCCCTGCTCTGGGGCGAGGGTGTGGTAGCTCTGATGTGGTTTGCGCTCTGGGCGACCATGTTTCCGTACATCGTCCCCGATACATGGACGGTGCAAGCAGCGGCAAATCCTGCCGATTCTTTGGCCGTGTTTACCCTGTTCATGACTGGTTTCGTACCCATCATGATCATGTATAACTGGTACCAGATTTGGGTATTCCGCGGTCGTTACACCAAAAAGGCCATGTACGCAGGACATTAAATGCCAAGGCCCCGCAATCGGGGCCCATTACTGCAGGAGAGATACACCATGAACATCCGCCAACACTACAACTTTCGGCAGCCAGCCGCGTCTCCCGAGTCGACTCGTGATCTGCAAGAGGCTCTAGAAGCGCTCGAAGAAAAGCAACATCTAGTTCACGAGAAGTTGCGCAAACTATTGGCAACCATCGACCATGCCCACCCTGACGAAATCATGGACCAGGTCTTGGTTTTGGATCGCGAATTGCGCAAGTATCGTAGATTCTTTCACATCCTAAAAAACCACTTTGTTGCTCGCTGAATTACATCAGCCGCCATGGGTTACCACTGCACCCATCTTGAAGATTGGCAAATACATCGCAACCACCAAAGTGCCAACAATGATACCCAACACGACCATGATCATCGGCTCCATGAGGGTGGTTAATCGACTGACTGCTTCGTTAACCTCATTCTCATAAAAATCAGCCACCTTGCCGGACATCACTTCAATAGCGCCCGTCTCCTCCCCAATCGCAAGCATCTGTGTCGCCATCAACGGAAAAACGCCATCCTCTTTGAGCTTTGTAGAAATACGGCCGCCCGCCGCAACATCGGCGCGGGACCGAAGAATGCTTTTTTCAATGATGGCATTGCCAGATACTCGCGAGAGAGTATCGAGGGCTTCGAGAATGGGCACACCAGCGGCCTGCATGGTCGATAAGGTACGGTTGAAACGCGCTACGGCACCTTTCAGCAGAATGTCGCCGATTACCGGGATTTTGAGGGCATAGCGATCCACGACTACCTTGAATTCATCGCTGCGGCGATAAGCATAGCGAAAAGCAAAAACGAGGACGATTGGGATTAGCACCACCATGTACCAATGCCCGCGCATCCAATCAGAAATATTGATGACCACTTGCGTAAGTAAGGGCAACGTCGCACCGAAACTGCTAAACAATTTGGCAAACACGGGGATCACGAAGATCATCAAAATTACCACTACGACCACCATGACAGAAATGATCGCGGCTGGATAAAACATTGCCGACTTCACCTTCTTGTTGAGGGCGAGGCTTTTTTCTCGATAGTCTGCCAAACGCAGCAGGATCGTATCGAGAATACCGCCTTGCTCACCAGCCGCCACCAACGAGATGAACAATCGATCGAAGTATTTGGGATAGTGGGCAAGAGCTTGAGAAAGCGACTCTCCCTCATTGAGATTGCGAAGAATTTTGCTCAACAGCTTGCGCATGGCCGGCTGCGATGACGCAGAGATCAACAGCTCGAAGGATTGCACCATGGGCACGCCGGCATTGATCATGGTCGACAGCTGCCGCACCATCACCACCAGGTTAGCTTCTTTGATACCCTCCCCGCCGAACAGGGGCTGACGGACCTTGGCCACCACGATGGGTTGCAACCCAGCCCGGCGCAACTGGGCCTTGACCACGTTGGCAGACGGCGCCAACATTTCGCCCTTCTGTCGTGTACGACCATCCGGACTCTTCGCCTCCCAGCGAAACTCAGTCGTTTTCACCTCTTTGCGTTGCTTGTTCGCAACTGTCGTAGCCATATCCTACCCCTCACAAGTCCTGCCAGCGCAGAACACTTCGATGACAGCTCTGTCGACTCCCGATGCATGGGGTCGATGCGGAATTGAAGATGCGCAAGCCCGCCTCTCTGGCGTCTGGTTGCTGCTACCGCAAGACCAAGCGAGCGGTTTGACGCCGCTGAACCATAGACGCCGCATCCAAGGTGGTTCGCCATTGTATCCTGCCAAGCCCGTATCGCAATCACCGAGCACAGGGAACGAATCCACGGAACTCGCTTGCGTTAGACGATCCGAACACCACCCTCTCCGATCGCCCTTTCGGCACGGAACCCAGAAGGTGACCCAGTGCAGTAGATAGACGAAAAAGCATCATTTGCCAGCTCGACAGCAGGAGTAGGTGGTCTTAGGCTCTCGGCAAGTTTATATAAAGTACTGATTTAGACCTATTGTAATTGTTGGCAGCTTGGGTTATCCTACAGTTGCAGTTCAGGACCCATCTGCAATTTCAAAAGGAGTGTACCTATGTCGATTCGTATCAATGATGTTGCCCCGGACTTCACCGCCGATTCCACCGCCGGCACCCTGCGTCTGCATGAATGGATTGGCGACAGCTACGCGATCCTTTTCTCCCACCCGCGCGATTTTACGCCGGTTTGCACTACCGAATTCGGTGCCGTCGCGCAACTGGCCCCAGAGTTTGCCAAGCGCAACACCAAGGTCATGGGCGTTTCTGTCGACTCGGTGGAAGAACATAAAAAGTGGAAGCGCGACATTGAGGCCATGGCCGGAGCTCCGGCGGATTTCCCCATCATTGACGATACCTCGCTGCATGTTTCCAAACTCTACGATATGCTGCCCGCCGAGGCCTATCTGCCGGAGAACCGCGACGCGAAGAACACGGCTACGGTGCGCACCGTTTTCATCATCGGACCGGACAAGAAAGTGCGTCTGACCATGTCCTATCCGATGTCCGTTGGGCGCAACTTTGCCGAAATCCTGCGCGCTCTCGATGCCATCCAAGCAACGGACGGCGTACCGATCGCAACCCCCGCCAACTGGGTCCCGGGTCAGGACGTGATCGTCGCCCTGTCGCTGAATGACCAGCAAGCCAAGGAGAAGTTTGGCGAAATCGATATCAAACT
>DDOU01000098.1:0-335 GCA_002341825.1 Candidatus Igneacidithiobacillus taiwanensis
CGACCGGCGCCACTTACCCCAGATTTGCAATCGGCGATGATGCCTTCCGGCGCGATCCAGCCGGCGCTGAGCAAAGGCGCAAGCCCCAGGGTTACGGCGGTGGGATAGCAGCCGGGGTTGGCAACCAAGGTGCTGCCGCGGATCCGTTCACGAAACAATTCCGGCAATCCGTAGGCCGCCGTTGGTAAAAGATCCGGGCAGGTATGCCCAAGTCCATACCAGTGGTGGAACTGTTCTTGGTCTTTGAGGCGAAAGTCGGCGCTCAGATCGATAACGCGCACCCCCGCCGCGAGGAGCTGCGGTGCCATTTCCATGGCAACGCCATGGGGAGTGGC
>DDOU01000098.1:369-1194 GCA_002341825.1 Candidatus Igneacidithiobacillus taiwanensis
GGGGGTCGAGAAGCAGAGATCCGTCAGGCCGCGTAAGTTGGGAAAGAGCAGCTCGACCCGCTCGCCAGCTTCGCCGCGGGAGCTTACATAAGCAATCTCCACCTCGGGGTGGGGAAGGAGTAAGCGCAGTAGCTCCACCCCGGTATATCCCGTACCGCCAACAATGCCCACCCGAATCATTGCGATTCCCCCAAAATTTTTTGGATCCAAAACAAAAGCCGCCCGAAGGCGGCTCGCTGTGGCACCAGGACGCGCTTAGCGCTTGGAGAACTGGTGACTGCGCCGCGCCTTGTGCTTGCCGACCTTCTTGCGCTCCACTTCGCGCGCGTCGCGGGTAACGAAACCGGCGCTGCGCAGAGGGCGGCGCAGGGTTTCGTCGTAGGCCATGAGGGCGCGGGTAATGCCGTGGCGAATGGCGCCGGCCTGCCCGCTGGCACCGCCGCCGCTGACATTGACAAGGATGTCAAACTGGCTGCCGTTGCCGGTAAGTTCCAGGGGCTGCAACACAATCATCCGCGAGGTTTCGCGGCCAAAGTACTCTTCCAGGCTGCGCTTGTTGATGCTGATCTTACCGGTACCACGACGCAGGTAGACCCGCGCAGTGGCACTCTTGCGACGACCGGTTCCGTAATATTGTTCCATGCCAAATCCGCCTTACAATTGCAAAGGTTGCGGTTGCTGTGCCGCGTGGGGATGCTGACTGCCTGCGTAGACTTTGAGCTTGCGATACATGGCCCGACCCAAGGGATTCTTGGGGAGCATACCCTTGACGGCGATTTCGATGACGCGCTCTGGGTGTGTTTCCATCATCTTCTCGAAAGACGC
>DDOU01000098.1:1277-1958 GCA_002341825.1 Candidatus Igneacidithiobacillus taiwanensis
ACGACGATGTAGTCACCGATGTCGGCATGGGGGGTGAACTCTGGCTTGTGCTTGCCGCGCAGACGGCGAGCAATTTCCGTCGACAAACGGCCGAGGACTTTGTCCGTGGCGTCGATGATAAACCAATCCCCTTGCACTTCGTGGGATTTGGCAGAATAGGTTTTCATGGAGCACTCCGCTATACGCGTCTCTACTGTCAAGGCGCGAAAGATTACCCGGATGCACCCTTGCTGTCAATGAAAAAAGCGCTTTGCGTGCCGGTGTTTCGCTCCCTGAGATTGGCGCGCAAGAAGATCATGGCGCGACGATAGCGCTGGAGTTCTTGATCCACAGCCAAGACTTCATCCATTGCTTCGGCGGGACTCGCTTCGGGCAAATGGCGGAGAAACGTCTGCCAGCGCTCGTCGATACGCTCCTGGCTAACCAATAAGGCATCGAGAATGCTGATGCAATCTGGGGTATTGGGCTCGTTGGGGTTACAGAGTTTGCGGAGGATTTGCGTGCTGTCCATGGCGACCTGCTTTGCGGAAAATCTTTCTGTACTGCCGAATCAGACACGGGCAATGCGCAAAAGTTGCACAAAAAAACCGGGGCATTGCCCCGGTCGTTTACGTGCTGACAAAACCGATTTCAGTGACTTCCGTAGACGCTTTTCTTGGTGAAACGGCCCCGGAAGACCCA
>DDOU01000098.1:2037-2683 GCA_002341825.1 Candidatus Igneacidithiobacillus taiwanensis
CCAGGTGCCCGGAACGATGTAGGGGAACATGGTTGCCCACATCGCAGCCCAAAGCAGCGCTACCACGCCCTCGCCCCATAGCAGAGCAGTAAAGTTATGTCCTGCCGAGTGGTTGCTCATCGATTTGAAAGCGAAGAACAGTACAATGATCATCCACAATGCCCACACCCACCAGTTGGGACCAGTCCACTTGGCAGCAGCCCAAGGGAAGATGGCGTAGGACCAAACCAAGGTGATGACGATGGCTGCCAGGGCCAGCAATGAAAAAAGGCTAGTCCAACCCTTGGCGCGCTCATGGATGACATCACCAGGCACGAAGCGAGCGCAGAGATACAGTCCGCCCGCTAGGCTCGCAGCAATTACCGCCCCCACACCCGTCCAGAGGCTGAAGGGAGTGAGAAAGTCCAAGGCGCCACCGGCAAAATGCAATATCGGGGTGTGATAGCCGGTAGAGGCAATTTGTGCCGCCATGCCCGACTTCAACGGAAAGCCTTGTAGGGTCGCCCCGAGAGCAACGCCGGCAAAGAAGGGGGCAATCAAACTGCCTAGGGCAAAGAACCAGCCCCAAAGCTTGCGGCTGCTACGGGCATGGATATGAAACTCGAACGCTACTGCCCGCATAATGATCGCCCATAGAGCAAGCATC
>DDOU01000098.1:2769-4228 GCA_002341825.1 Candidatus Igneacidithiobacillus taiwanensis
GCCATCGACGCCATGATGGCGCCGCGCTCGTCTTCATCCTTGGAGAAGAGGGCAAAAATGCCGGCGCCGAGGTCGGCACCGTCCAGGGCAATGTAAAAGAGGAACATCAAGGCCAAAAGGAGCCACCACCAGGTGGACAAGGCCGAAGTGATGCGAACGATATCGTGGGTAAAATCCATGGTGACCTCCGTAAATCCGGGGCGGGGCTCACACCCGCCCCGCTGGGGCTTAACGCTCGGGCTTCAAGGTCGGCTTGGCAAAGGTGGTCTGCACGTGACCACCGCCTGCCTGGCTGCCTTCTTCCTCGTGATGGTGAAACAGCGTTTCCGACGGCGCAATGCCATCCACACCCTTGGCGATGACCCGGCTGAAGAAGTACCAAGCACCGGCCCAGACCACGAGCTCGAAGACGATGTAGCCAGCAAACCAGACGACTTCCTGCATTACCGACATGTTGCTCACCCCTTCATAGGTGCGCATCAAGCCATAGACCACCCAGGGCTGGCGACCAATCTCGCGTACCCACCAACCGGTCCAGATTGCCAAGTACGGCAGGAAGGCAGAGAAGACGACGGCGCGCAAGAACCAAGGATGCTGACGCAAGGCTTGGGCGTTGAACTTACCGCGCAGCCGCAACCAGTTACCCCAGAGGGCGACAAAGAACAAGAAGAAGCCGATCGCAACCATGGCGCGGAAGGAATAGAAAGGCACCCAAACGTCCGGCCGATCCTGCACGGGGTACTGATCCAATCCCTTCACTACGCCATTCCAAGTGTGGGTTTCGAGCAGGCTCAAAACATGGGGGATCGAAATCTGGAAGACGTTACCATCATTGTTGGCATTCGGGATGGCAATCAGATTCCAGCTGGTATTCGGCTTGCCGTCCGGAAGATAGGTGTGGTAATGCCCTTCCATGGCCGCCAAAGAGGTCGGTTGGGTATCCGCCACGTCCTTACCCACACTGTCACCAATGAAGATCTGCAAAGGAGTGACGACGAGCAAGGCAAGCAGAGTTGGCTTGAGCATCTTGGTAAAAAGATCGGCGTTGCGGTTCTTCAGGATGAACCACGCGCTAACGCCAGCCATGACGAAGAGGGAGAGCTCAAGGGTAGCCATCCACATGTGCGGGAAGCCCCAAATGAAGTTATCGTTGATGATGGCATGCCACCAGTTGGTGACCTGGAAAAGACCATCTTTCAGGACGACGCCGTTGGGGGTCTGCATCCAGGAGTTGGCGACCAGAATCCACATCGCCGAAAGACTGGAAGAAAGCCCGACGTTGAAGGTGGCAAAGGCGTGCATGCCCTTACTGACCTTGCCCCAGCCAAAGACCATGAGACCGATGAAGCCCGCTTCGTACATGAAGGCGGTGATGGTCTCAAAGCCCAGAATGTTGCCAAAGAAGGGACCGACGGCTTGCGAGAAGGGGCCGTAGAGAATGCCAAAGGCCATCTCCATG
>DDOU01000048.1:0-161 GCA_002341825.1 Candidatus Igneacidithiobacillus taiwanensis
TTGGGGATGCTGCCGTGGGCGGTGAGGAGTAGAACCGGCAATTCTGGATCTCTTTCCTGCACCTGCTGCAGCAAATCCATGCCGTCGATATCGGGCATGCGCAGATCGCTGATCACCAAATCGGGAAGCTGCTGCTCCAGTTGTTGCAGAAGCAGGGTCGG
>DDOU01000048.1:177-2518 GCA_002341825.1 Candidatus Igneacidithiobacillus taiwanensis
CACCTGATGTCCCTCACTCTCCAACCAGAGACTGAGTACGCGTAGAAAATCCGGATCGTCATCAACCACAAAAATGGTGGCTAGGGAGAGTTCTTCGCTCAATGGTGTTTTCCTTGCAGGCTCTTCTGCGCCTCCGACTGCAACAACGAGTTGAGGCGGTCTAGCTGCTGTTTTTGCGCAGTATTTTCGGCCTTCAGATGCGCGATTTGCGCTGCCAGGGTATTGTTTGCCGCACTGTCTGGGCAAGAGCGCGGCGNNTTGCTGCCAAGACGCCAGCAAATTGCGCCAAGGCTGTACCTCTTGGGCCATCTCAGGATTTTGCGCCGCCATGGCGAGTTCCGAACGCGCCGCAGCAATGGCATTGGGCGTGAGAGGTTGCGCCTGTAGATAATGGCGGGCGAGATCGAGATGAATCTGCGCGCAGGCGTAAGAACTTGCCGCGCCGCAGTGGGCCAGCGACTGCAGCAGGCGGGCCTGGGTAGACACGGTGGTAGTGGGCGCGGGAGGCAGCCGTTGGGCACAGGCGCTCAGCAAGAGGATGGCAGCAAGAACGGCAAGCAGGTGCTTAGGCATTGCCATCCGCCGCGGGCAACCAGAACTCTGCCACAAGCCCTGGGCAGACATTGCGGAGCCTTATGCGTCCGCCCTGTGCCTCGACGAGCTCCCGGGCGATCGGCAGCCCGAGCCCGGTTCCCTTGCTCAGAGCCCCCTTCTCCGGCACTTGAAAAAATTCCTCGAAGACCTTCTCCAGCATGGATTCCGGAATGCCTTTGCCATAATCGCGTACGGCAAAGTGTATCTCGTTGCCTTCCGCATCGACAGTCAATTCCACGAGGCTCTCCGCCGGGGCATATTTATAGGCATTGGTGAGTAGATTGCTGAGGATTTGCGCCAGACGCTGCGGATCGGCACGCACTGCACGCTGACTGCGGCAAGCAATCTGCAGCCGCTGTTTTTTCTGCTCAAGCAGGGAGCGAAAGCGCCGCTCGAGCTCGTGCAGCAGAGTTTCCGGGGCGAGGGTTTCGATCTGGTAGTCGAGGCTGCGGGCGCGCAGGGCGTGCAGGTCGAGCATCTCCTGAATGGCAATGAAGAGCTCCTGCATTTGCCGCGTAATGATTTCGAGGATTTCCCGTTGCCGCGTGTCGAGGGCGCCAAAGCGCTCACTGAGGAGCAATTCCGCCCCCGAACGTGCCGAGGCCAGGGGTGTTTTGAGTTCATGGGAAATTTGGCTGAGAAAGAGATGGCGCAATTTCTCTTCCTCTTCCAGCCGTTCTTGCATGAGGGTAATGCTGTTGGCAATGGCGCGCAGTTCGGGCGGCCCGACCTCGGCAACCTGGGCGCTCTTGCCGCTGGCGATGTCTTCGAGGGCGGCACGGATGGTCGCCAGCGGTCGNNCTGAGGCTGACCTTGACTCGCCAGGTCACCACAATGGCGAGCATTGCACTAAAAAAGACCAGGGCAAGGATGAGCCAAGTAGCGTGTTGCCGCGCCAGCGCAGCACGTGCTGCCTCTTTTTGGAACAGTTGCTGCAACAAGGTGCGCAGTTGCTGGAGACCCGTATCGAGCTGCTCTTGCTGTAGCGGTTTGGCTGCACTCGTAGAAAAACTTTGCAGCTGCGCCTGCATGTTGCGCACAACGGCCGCAATCTGCGGGTGCTGGTCCAACTGCGGGAGCAGGCCAGCAAGTTGTTCCTGCTCCTTTTGCAGCAGGTCGTTACTGATTTTTCGGTATCCCTGGCCGGGCAAGAGCGCGCCCAGGCGTAGGTAGAATTCTGCCTGCTGCTGCAGGGCTTCGATGCGCAGGATGTCGCGCTGTAGGGGAATGGCGACTTGCAGCAAAGTGTCGCTACTTTCCTGCAGGGTGCGCACCGCCTGCAGGGCGAGGGCACTGATGGCACTGACGGCCAGAAACACCGCGAGAGCGACCCAGAGTACCCGCCGTAGCAGCGAGCTCGGTCGACGCTCCCGCGTTGCCGCCACGGTTGCGGTCGAAGGGAAGGAGCTGGGTAGACTGGCCTGGATATCTTGCATGATCCTCAGTCTACTGCTTCCCCGTATTTTCGCTACTGTAGTCGATTGGCCACGCGCAGTTTTGGGGAGCTGTGGCGTAATTCACTGATTCGTATGCTTACAAGGCGGTGGCATATGGATTGCATTAGAAAAACCGCATATTCTGATGCAACAAAGGAGGCCACCGATGCAACTCTTCACTCTGGAAAGATCTGGTCTGGGCAATCGTTATGCTCTCATCAGCCGCGCGCAAGAAATCCTGCTCTTGGATTTTCATGCCCTTACCCTGGAAGAGGATCTGGATCGCGTTCTCGAGCACCTTCCCGAACCGC
>DDOU01000048.1:2557-4046 GCA_002341825.1 Candidatus Igneacidithiobacillus taiwanensis
TGCTCCTGCCCGAGGCCACGGCCTTGGGGCCGGATGATGACATCTCTGCCCTCGAACCGCTGCGGATGGAAGGGGGGTTGCTACAGATCCTGCCACTCGGGAATGGCTACTGGGGTTATCGCATGGGAGAGTATCTCTTTCTTGGCGCGGTGCGCGACGCCCTCGGGCGCTGGCGGGGTGATGCCGCGGGCCGTAGTCTGCTCGCCCAGGCGGAGCCGGGCCGGCGGCGGCTCTGGGCCTTCCCGGCGGCGGCAGAGGGAATCGTCGATTTGGCGGCGGTGCGCGCGGGCCTAGCCGCCTAGGTCTTGGCTGGCATCCGCCAGCAGTTTGTGGGCGGCAGCATGGATGCTTGCGTCGATTTTGCTACCGCCAAGCATACGGGCGATCTCATCGCTGCGCGTTTGGGCATCGAGAAGGCGTATGCGGCTTTCGGTTTGCCCATCCTGCACCGACTTTTCGACCAGCAAGTGTTGATGACCATGGGCTGCCACCTGCGGTAAGTGAGTGACGCAGAGCACCTGGTGCGTGCGCCCAAGCTGGCGCAGCAGGCGGCCGATGCGCTCGGCGACGGCGCCGCCAACGCCAACGTCCACTTCGTCAAAAATCAGTGTTTCTATGCCCTCGAGCTGCAGGAGCACCTGCAAAGCGAGGCTGACACGCGCCAACTCGCCGCCCGAGGCAACCTCGGCAAGGGGCTGGGCGGGGTGGCCGGGATTGACGGAAATCCAAATCTGCAGCACATCCCAGCCTTGCGCTCGCCAGTGCGCCTCCCCGGACTGGGCTTCGAGCCGCAACTCGACCACCGCGTGCTGCATGCCCAAGGCCCGTACCTGCTCTTGCAGGGCCTGCGCGAGTTTTGGCGCGGCGGCGGCACGAGTCCGGCTCAATGCGGCGGCCGCTGCGGCGTATTGGCGCCGGTGTTGTTCGAGTTTTGCTGCGGCCTCGGCCAGCGGATCGCCGCCGCCCTCTGCGGCGGTAAACTCCTCCTCGAGCTCGGCAAGCAGGGCAAGGAGGCCGTCTAGATCGCGGCGATGCTTGCGCTGCAGATCCTGGAGCTCCTGCAAGCGTCGAGCGATGCTTTCCAGGCGTTCGGGATCGGCCTCGAGCTGATGCAGATAGCCGCGCAGTTCCTCGACTACGGCGCCGGCTTGAATCGTCGCCTCTTCCAGCAGTGTCGTTGTCTCTTGCAGGCGCGCGTCTTTCTGCCGAGCCTGCTGGAGGCCGCGCTGTGCCTCCCCGAGGCGTCGTAGGGCGCCATCATCGCTGTCGAGGGCGAGGAGGGCTTGGTCGACACCGGCACGGATCTGCTCAACGGCAGCCAAACGCCGCTCTTCGTCTTGCAATTCTTCCCACTCTCCTGGCCGCAGCTTGGCCTGCCGCAGTTCCTGTAGCAGAAACTGTCGCCACTCCCGTTGCGAGGCGTCCTGGGACTGGGCGGCTTGGCGTTCTTGCCAATGCTGTAGGGCATCGCGCCACTGCCGCCAAAGGG
>DDOU01000048.1:4091-5163 GCA_002341825.1 Candidatus Igneacidithiobacillus taiwanensis
GGCTTGAGCAATTGCAGATGCGCGTGTTGCCCCAAAATATCGAGGAGCAGGCCGCCGAGTTCCCGCGCCTGTTGGCTGCTGATGGCGCGACCATTGAGAAAAAGACGGCTGCGCCCTTGCAGTGGCAGGATGCGGCGTAGAATCAGCGTATCTTCGGCGGGCAGGCCTTGCTCTTCCAACCAGCGATCCGTCGCCTCGTTGCCGCTGAAACTGCCGAGGATTTCCGCCTGCTTGGCGCCGTGCCGCACCATCTGCGGCGTGCCCTTGTCGCCCAGCAGGAGGGCGATGGCATCGATGAGGATGGACTTTCCCGCTCCCGTCTCGCCGGTCAGCACCGTCAGGCCGCTGCCTAAACTGATATCCAGGGAGCGGATCAGGGCAAAATCGCGAATCTGTAAATCGAGCAGCATCAGTCCTCGCCAGGGGGTTCGGCCCAGTGCAGTTTGTCGCGCAGGATGGCGAAAAAGTCCTGCTCCCGCGGGTGGAGGAATACGGCATCGCAATCTGCCCGCTGCACGTGGATCTCGTCGCCGGCAACCATGGGGAAGGAATTGTGGCTATCGAGGCTGAGGGCGGCCGGATGACGGGCGGCACTGAGGCGAAAGCGCAAGGGTAGATGATCGGGCAGGACGATGGGGCGGGTGCTCAGGGTATGGGGGCAGATGGGCACCAGCAACAGGGCGCTGAGCTCGGGGGTGAGAATGGGACCGCCGGCGGAGAGCGCGTAGGCAGTGGAGCCGGTGGGGGTGGAGAGAATCAGGCCATCGGCACGCTCGGTGTAGAGTTGTTTGCCGCCGAGCTGCACTTGCAACTCGATCATGCTCTCGCCACAGCCCTTGTGGACGAAGACCTCATTGAGGGCAAGACCGGCGCCCACCCGCGCCCCTTCTCGCCACAGCTCGGCACGAAGCACGCTACGTTTCTCCTTACGGTAATCGCCCTGCAGAATTGCGGGCAGGGTACGAGCGATGTCTTGGAGCGAAATATCGGCCAAAAAGCCGAGCCGTCCCAGATTGATGCCGAGGATGGGTACATTGCGTCCGGCAAGCTCGCGGGCGCTGCTGAGCAGGGT
>DDOU01000048.1:5224-5890 GCA_002341825.1 Candidatus Igneacidithiobacillus taiwanensis
CGATGCGTAGATCGCAGCCCCAGCCGCGCAGGGCTTCGGCGAGCTGGGCGAGGGCGGGTAGGGCGCTGCTGTCGCGGTACTTGCCGAGGAGAAAGATGCGCGCAAAGGCGGTCATGGAAATCTTTTCCTCATTGCTGTAGCGGGTGGCCGCAGTGGCTGCAGAACTGGTCGGCAGGGCCAACGCTCTGGCCACATTGCGGGCAGTAGGCGATGGGTGCTGGCGCGCTGGTCAATGTCGGAGGCGCCGGCGCGGGGAAGAAAGGTGCGGGCGCTGGTTCTTTTTTGTCGTCCACCAAAGCCCAAATGAGAGAGCCAAGCCAGCCGACCAGGCTCCAACCAAGAAAGAGATTGAGCAGAAAGATGGCCAGAAAATTGCGCGCCGAGCGGGAGTAGGCAATGACACTGGGGAGGAAGTATATCGCGGTCCCAACCACGATCATGAAGATGATGGCAATCATCATCCAAGCTCCCAGGTATGCGTGATCCATGCTTCCTCCGGTCAGTCCCGAAGCAATTATTCCATAAGCGCGTCGCCCCGGCGACTTGGCCCCTTGCCGTCCTGGCGCTATGCTGCCAAACAGAACTTCTTGCAAAGGAATCCGGTAATGCGCGTCGAATTTCCCATCATCAATCGCCTCGGTTTGCATGCCCGCGCCTCGGCAAAAT
>DDOU01000063.1:0-2593 GCA_002341825.1 Candidatus Igneacidithiobacillus taiwanensis
CGAGAAGCGAGCCGTACCGCCACGGGTGCGAATGTGCTTGTGATCGCGCATCATTTCCTGCGCTGCTCGCAGCGCGTACGGGTCGGCGCCCTGGTAATCGGACCAAAGCGTGGTGCCTATAATGCGCAGCGTACCAATATCCAAGATTTCCTGCTCCAGCAGCGTAAAACGCGCGAGCAAATCCTCCGGCAAATGTTTGGCCAAGGCCTCGCGCCATTTTTCTGGGGCGCGCTCTATCGACATCCCCCAATAATCGTGATTTCCGAGTACCGCAACCACATAAGGAAAGGGCTCGGCCACTATCCGCAGCCAGTCTGCCAATTTTTTGGGGGTGCCAAAATCGCCAGCCAGTACCAAAAGGCTCTCATCGTCGGTTGGCAGGCGATCGAAACGCACGCTATGCGGGGGATTTACATCTACATGAATATCAGACAAAAGACGCAGATACCGCGGAGCATTGGCGATGCTCCGCTGGGTCTGGGGGGTTGCGGTCATTAGGGGGTCTCCTTGCCGAGTTCGAGCACTGCTCTCGGCCATCCCTCTATGGTATCAGGTCTTGTGCCGGCGCCTAGCCCTGCGTCTGCGACGACGGTAGCGAGGCAAGCAAGAGCACCAGGCTCGCCAAATCCTTGCTGCTTTGCTGTAGCGGCTGCCCGTTCAGGGTGATGCTCTGTTGCTGCGCCTGCAAGTCCAATACGAGTTTGCCATCTTGGGATTGGAACAAGGGATTTTGCGGGATGGCTTGGGCAATTTGCTGCACCTGCAGGCGCTGGGCGGCATCCAGGGGGTGTTGCCCAAAATCGCTACTGGTAGCGAGTAATGCCTGTTGCACCAGGGCTGGATTACAGCGCAGTTGTAGCTGCAGCGATGTGCCGGCCGGCAAGGCGCTTTGTAGGGGCGACTGCGCCACGGCCTGCTCGTCTTTGAGGAAGGTGGCAACGTCCTGGGTTTGAAAGTGCATTTGCAGGTGCAAGCGGGCGCCATCTTCACCATCGATGCGAAAATGGCTGACTTGGAATTGCATCGGTCCCTGCCACGCCGTTGGTGCCGCAAGCCCGCCTTCGGCGAGCCCCAAGGCCTCGGCGTGGGTGTCTTGCAAAACGCTCTGCGGCGCCTGCAGGAGGCTTTGGCCTTGTACTTTCTCGATCTGTACCGGACCAAAGAGGCTCGGCCCTAACTGCATCCGTGAGTGCAGCTCTACCTGGCCATTGCTTACGGCTTCCCGATAGCGCTCCTGTAACCCGCTGAGCTGGAAACGCGTTTTGCCATCTTCTTGCCAACGCAGCTGCTGCAAATGGAAGCCGCTGTGCAAGGTACCGTCGTTTTCGGCAAAGTGGCCATGCAGGGTCGACCAAACGATCGCATCGTCGCCCTGTTGTATGGTGCCGCCAGAAATGCGTAGCCGGCTTTGTTTTGCACCCCAAGCCTCGATCTTGGTTTTGAGGAGCAGCGGGCGGGTGCTGTCGGCCCAGTGAACCGCCGCGTCGGGGCCGGCAACTTCTTGGTAGATCTTTGAATCGGTCGGCAAAAAGCTTTCAATGCGCAGCACACTACCGTCGGGGTAGAGACCTTGGGAAATTTCCTGACGAACTGGCAACAGGTTTTGCTCCTTGCCGTTCTCGTCATAGACCAATTCGCCGCGGTCGCTGCTATGAAAGATGCCCGGATTGCTGCTCAGCACATGGTAGCTCAGCCCATCGCCGAGGGGGATGAGGGCGCCGGGCTGCAGCTTGGCCGCAACCTGCCGACCGGCGTACCAACTCGAGCCGCCATACGCCACCGCAAGGAGGAGCACCAGCCCCGAAACACCCGCAATGACGATGCCGCCTCGGCGCCCGGATCTTTGCGCCTTGGCACTAGTGATAGGGCTGTTTCCGGTGGGGGCACCACAAATGCCACAAAAGGCATCTTCTGGGCCCACCGGCTTACCACAACGACCACAAAAACGAGCAGGATTTGTCATCGTCTAGCCCCCATCAGATAAACAGGGGCTTGGGATTGGGCGCATTGCGGCATACTTCTACTCCTTTGCTTCTATACACTTTGCGCAAAAGAGTACGTGGGAAGCGCAGGCAAGGCAACCGTGCCGGCTTGTCAATCCTCGAGCGCGGAGGGGTTTATTTTGGGCGCTTGTGGTACGGCTGGCCGATGCCAGTCATATTCCGGTTTTTCCGATACTGGAACACTGGAATATTTCTGATAGGCGCGGTACTTGGCCAATTCTCGCTGCAATTCCAGTTCTGCTGCCAAAAAGTTCATCTCGCTCTGCTTTCCTTGCGCCAAAATATTTTTGGCATTCGCAATATTCTCTTTGATGGCTGCCGGGTCGAGATCCGGAATGCGCAAGCTCAGGTCGGCAAGAACCGTCACACCTGCAGACTGCACTTCGGCAAAGCCGCCCTCCAAAAACAAGACTTCGGTACTGCCATCGGGGAGCTGCACACGCATTTCACCAGCCTGCAGAATGGACAGCAACGGCGCGTGATGGGCAAGAATACCCAACTCCCCCATCGCGCCGGGCAAGACCACAAACACGCACTGCCCGGAGTAGACCAGGCCATGAACATCAGCCACCTGCAGGGAAAAGGCTGTC
>DDOU01000063.1:2603-5461 GCA_002341825.1 Candidatus Igneacidithiobacillus taiwanensis
ACCATCAAAAACCGCCGTTGGGCCCGCAGTCCATACCTTCAACTATATCACGCGCATCACACGGCGCTCCGCAATCTTCACACCTCGCGTCTTGATTAGCCGGGGGAGCTTGGCGCAGACTGCGCACGCGTGCTGGCCACTTGGCAGCAAAACAGGAGAGCGATACCGATGAGCGAACATGGACTCCACACCCACGCCCCCCACGAGGAAGCGATCCATCACGCCGCTGATGGCGCCGGCCAACACCACAGCCTCGGCCAATGGGTTGCCATTTTTACCGCGATACTCGCTGCCTTTGGCGCACTGGTGAGCTATCAGGGTAGTCATCTCATGAACGAAGTCTTGCTCTACAAGAACGAAGCGGTGCTGGAGAAAGCGCGGGCGACGGACCAGTGGAATTATTATCAATCGGTGAGCACCAAGCTGCACTTGCTGGAACTGGGGGAAATTCTCGATCCGGCAAAAAAGGACGCGTTTCAGCCAAAAATAGCTAAATACCAACAGCAAAAAAACGAAATCAAGACGCAAGCCCAGGAATTGGAAGCGCAGTCAGCCCGCGCCAACAGCGAGTCGGCACGCCTCAACCGTCCTCATAACCAACTCGAAATCTCCATGATTTTTCTGCAGATCGCCATTTCTCTGGCGTCCATTACTGCCCTCACCCGCAAGCGTTGGCTCTTCGGCCTTGGCGTGCTGAGCGCCATTGGTGGCATCGGCCTGTGGGCCTCGGCCATGCTGCTAGCAACACACGGCTAAGAGACACGACCGAGGGGGATCAGGATTCTGTACCCTCGCCACGCGCTTGCCGTTGCGCCATGAGGGTATCGAGTTCTTCGAGGTTCCAAGCAAAGAAGAAGGCAAGCAAGGTCAAAGCGGCAGCAGCGCCAAAATCCCAATGCAGGGCAAGGACGATTTGCTCGGGCTCTGCCTTGCCCAGGTCTTGCCCGACAAAGTGGGTGAAGACGGCGCCAAAGGCCGCCACTCCCAGGGTACCGCCCATCGAGCGAAACAGTGATACCGTTGAGGTGGCCACCCCCAAATGCCGGTGCGGCAGCGCCCATTGTGCCGACAGGACCATTACCTGCATGGTCGAACCCAGACCAATGCCCAAGAAAATCAGCGCAATATCAATCTGCCAAAAGGGCGTGTGTTGGGCGACATGGGATAACACCCAAAGAGCAATTGCGGTAAGGAGGGTACCGAAAATTGGAAAGATGCGAAATTTTTGGTGCTTACTGATCCAGCGCCCACTGATGGTTGAGGTTAGCAACATTCCCACTAACAGATAGAGCATTTCCAGCCCCGATTGGGTGGGCGTGTAACCGCGCACTGCCTGATAATAGGTGGGCAAAAAACTGATGGAGCCGAGCATGGCTGTACCCACAAAAAAGGAAACGATCACACTTGCCGAAAAAGTCTTGTGCCGAAAAAATCCCAGCGGCAGTATCGGTTCGGGATGACGAGGGCTGCCAATGAAAATGCCCCATAGGCTTACCAAAAACACCAGCAAGAGCGGCCAGAGCCAAGCATCGTGGCGCCCCAACTCTACCAAAAAGACCAAAGCCGTGAGCCCAAAAAAGAGCGAAGCGGCACCCATCCAATCCAGCGCCAAATCTTTTTTCTCGCGCTTGGGAAAGGCCCACTGGATCACACCCAGGCAAAATATACCAAAGGGAATGTTCAAGTAAAAAATCCAGCGCCAGCCAAAATGCTGTACCACAAAACCACCCAAAAACGGCCCGATGAGGGTTGCCAAACCGAAAGCAGCGCCCACCAAGCCCTGATATTTACCGCGTTGTTGTAAGGGAAGGAAATCCGAAATACTGGCAATGGCGGTAACGAGGATACCGCCGCCGCCGAGTCCTTGCAGGGCACGAAACAGAACCAGGCTATCCAAATTCCACGCCAAGCCCGAAAAAATCGAACCCACCAGAAAAAACGCAACGGCAAAACTGAGTACGACTTTGCGCCCAATGAGGTCGCCAATTTTGCCATAGATGGGTAAGGAAACCGTCGAGCTCAAAAGATAGGCGGTAATGACCCAGGGCAAATGTGCCAGCCCGTGCAAGTCGCGCGCAATGGTGGGTAGCGCCGTGGCCACCACCGTCTGATCCATGGCCGCCAGAAATATCGCCGATAATACGGCAAAAAACATGCTTTTTTGGGCAATCGACAAGCGGTAGGCGGTAGTCATGGGGCGGTGATTCCTGAAGCGGTACAGTAGCGATCGGGCAGTGTACCATAGCCCGCAGGGGGCTCTAGCGGGGCAACTTTGGCCGCGTTGCGAGTGCCTGCCAACCGTGCCATGTTGCTTGGGTAGAACTGGGAGGAAACAGATGTCGAACTATCAACGCCTGCTCACCGAAGAGGATCTTGCCGAGCTCGAGCGCGCCCATCGCTGCTTGGAGAATCCAAGCTTGGCGGCGAAAATTGTCGATCGCCTCGGCACCCCGATCGAACGCGGGCTCGCTCTGCTCCCTTCCAACTGGCACCAGGAAATCAGCAAGATTTCTGAGATGGCGCTGCGCCGTGCCAGTGACGCCGCGCTGCTCACCCTCCATGACACCCCCCGGCGCCCGCCCGCCAACCGTCTGCATAAGGCCGCCGTCGCTCTTTCGGGGGGCGTTGGCGGCTTTTTTGGCTTGACGGCGCTCAGCATCGAGTTACCCATTTCGACCACCATCATGCTGCGCTCGATCATCGAGATCGCCCGCGGCCAGGGGGAGTCGATCAGCCATCCCGATACCCAACGCGCCTGCCTCGAGGTTTTTGCCTTGGGCAGCACCCGCAACCGCAGCGACGACGCGGCGGAAACCGGCTACTACTCCTTGCGTATTGCCTTGGCCAGCGGCATCTCC
>DDOU01000150.1:0-742 GCA_002341825.1 Candidatus Igneacidithiobacillus taiwanensis
GGGCGAGGGCGCTGGGCAGGCAACGTAGGAGATGCAGTTGCGCGCCGCGCTCCCGGGCCTGGCGTAGAAAGAGGGGCAGGGTGGGCGCAATCTGCTCCACGGCGCCGATGAGGAGGATTTCGCGGAAGTTCGGGATCTGTGCCGGGGCGGGCGGGCGTGGTAAGGCGAGAATCTCGCGCGCGAGGGCTTCCTGCCAGGGATCGAGAAAGGCGGCAAAGGGGCCACCGCAGAGATCGGCAAGGGCAAGGAGACCGAGATTGCTGTCGAGATCCTCCCGGGCGGAACCGAGAAAGGCCGTGCGCCCGTTTGCCAGTCGTGCCGCCAGCCGATCGAGGGCGTCGTCGATGCCCAAGCTTCGTCCTTGCGCCTGGGCCCTCCGCGGCCGCTCGGCGGCATCGACATAGCGAAAACCGAAGCGACCACGGTCACAGAGAAAGTGCGGGTTGATTTCGGCATGGGCGCGTTGGCGAATGCGTCGCAGCCGTCCGCGCCCGGCGCCGGGGCGGGTGTTGCAGCCGAGACTGCAGTGCGGGCAGATAGCGTTGCTTTCCTCGAGATCCCAGGGGCGCAGGTAGGCCTGGTGATAGACCTTGTCGGTGAAGACCCCGGTGGGACAGACTTCCGCCAGGTTACCGGCCAGGGGGCTTTCCAGGGGGCCGTCTTCGAGGCGCCCAAAAAAGACGCGATCGCGCGAGCCAAACACGCCAAAATCCTCGCCCCCGGCGGCATCCTGATAAAAGCG
>DDOU01000150.1:799-1222 GCA_002341825.1 Candidatus Igneacidithiobacillus taiwanensis
CGATAGCGCCGCTTCTCGGGCGAATACGCGCGGTAGGCATGGCCGCTGGCCACGGTCATGTTCTGCAAGTGGCACTGCCCGCCTTCGTCGCAGACCGGGCAGTCATGGGGGTGATTGCGCATGAGCAGCTCGCTGATGAGACGATGCTCCTGCTCCACTTCGGCCTCGGCGCGCGCCAGTTGTAGACCGCGGCTGGCGGGGAGCAGGCAGGCCATGGTCAGCCGTGGCGGATGCTTGCCGTCGTGGGGAAAGACCTTGACCCCACACTGGCGACAGGCCCCCAGACTGCCGAGGGCGGGATGGTAGCAAAAATAGGGAATGGCCTTGTTACCCTGAGCCAGCAGGGCCTCGAGGACGTTTTGCCCGGCTTGGAAGGGAATGGGCTCGCCATCCAAGTAAAAGACCTCAGCCATGCCGGTCTCC
>DDOU01000150.1:1267-5127 GCA_002341825.1 Candidatus Igneacidithiobacillus taiwanensis
GGCATGAGCGCGCCCGGGGCGAGGGCGCAGAAGCTATTCGGGGCGATCTCCTTGCCTAAGGTCTCGATATTGTCCAGGTCGCGCATTTCGCCTTCCCCCGCCTCGATTTTTTCCAGGAGCCACAATAAAAAAGGTAGACCCTCCCGGCAGGGGGTGCAAAATCCGCAGGATTCCCGCGCGTAGAAGCGGGTGGTGGCGATGAGAAAATCGAGGGGGCAATGCTGATCGTCGAGAACGATGCAGCCGCCGGTGCCCAAGCGCGAGCCAATCTTGGCCATGGCATCGAAGTGCATCGGGGTGTCGAAATCCTTGGGCAGGACGAAGGGGGTAGAGGCACCGCCGGGCAGGACGGCGCGGATCTGTCGCCCGGGTAGGGGGCCTCCGCCGTGCACGTAGAGGATTTCCCGCAAGGAGGTTCCCATGGGCAGTTCAAAAACCCCGGGCCGCTGCACCGGCCCGCAGACGCTGTAGAGCTTGCTCCCCACCCCGCCAGCTACGCCCCAACTACGGTAGGTCTCGCTACCGGCGCGCAGGATTCCCGGCAGCTGTGCCAGGGTTTCGGCATTGTTGACCGTGGTCGGCTGTTGCCAAAGCCCTTTTTGCGCAATGTGCGGGGGCTTTTTACGCGGATTGGGGCGGCGTCCTTCGATGGCGTTGAGAATGGCCGAATCCTCGCCGCAGATGTAACGGCCCAAAGAGAGATGAATGTCGAGGCGCAGAGGCCCCGCGGGCAAATCGAGCAGGCCTGCGGCCTCGGCAGCCTGCAGGGCGCGGGCAAAAATTTCGGCACCGGCGGCATATTCGCCGCGGACGAAGAGGGTGGCCTCGCGTACCCCGAGGGCATGGGCGGCAATCAGCATCCCCTCGAGGATTTGCTGTGGGGCGCCGAAGAGCAAGGCGCGATCCTTGAAGCTGCCGGGCTCGGTTTCGTCGAGGTTGCAGACCAGGTAGCGGGGCTCGGGTGCATCGAGACCGCGCAGGCGCCACTTGACCCCGGTGGGGAAACCCGCCCCGCCGCAGCCGCGCAGGCCGGATTGCTCCACCAAGGCAATGAGCTCCGCGGGAGGCATGGCGAGGGCCTTTTGCAGCCCCTGGTAGCCGCCCACCCCCCGGTAGGCTGCCAAGTCCGCCGGGTCGGGATGCGCAAAGAGCAGACTCAGTGGACGTTCGCTCATGGCTCCGCTTCCCAGGCGTCGAGCTGTGCGGCCAGGGCCTCGGCACTCAGGGGAGCGACCACGGTGTGGCCGTCGACGAGGGCTGCCGGTGCCCGGTCGCAGAGCCCCAGGCAAACATGGGGCAGGATGCTGTAGCGGCCATTGCTCTCCCCCAGGGGCACGCCGCTTTGCCCTTGCGCCTGCGCCAAGAGCTTGCGGGCGCCGGCCAAATGGCAGGCAATACTGTCGCAGATGCGTAGCACATGGCGCCCGGGGTCTTGGCGTAAGACCAAGGGATAGAAGGTGCAGAGTTCCTCGACCCGCACCGGGCTGATGCCGCAGAGGGAAGCGACCAGGTGCAGGCGGGCATCGTCGATCCAGCCGTAGGCCGCCTGCAGAAGGCGCAGCAACTCGCAGACGGCCGCCTCGGGATGGGCCCCGGCCTGGCGCAGGGCCTCCTGCAGGCGGGCCTGTAAGGGCTCGGGGAGCGACTCAGCGATCGAGGTCGGCGAGGACATAATCCAGAGATCCAATGGCGGCAATGAAATCGGGAATGGCGAGGCCCTGCCCGAGTTCCGCGATCATCTGCACATGGGCAAAGGAGCCGGTGCGGATGCGCAGGCGTTGCGGGCGCGGGCTGCCGTCGCTGCACACAAAGTAGCCAAGCATGCCGCGTGCCGATTCGCCGAGGCCGAGAGCGACCCCGGGCGGCGGGCCAAATTCCGCCGCCATCTGCTCGAAGTGATGGATCAAGGTCTCGATGTCGCGCAGGCTGCGCTCTTTGGGCATCAGGGCCAGCGGCGAGTCGGTGGCGAGGATCGGCCCCTCGGGCATCTGCGCGCACAGCTGTCGCAGCATGCTGATACTCTCGCGAATCTCCTCTAGATGCAGCCAGGTACGGCTCCAGGCATCGCCTTCAGTCGCGGTGGGCACGGCAAAATCCAGGCGCGGGTAGAGCCCGTAGGGTTCCGCCCGGCGCAGGTCCCAGGCCGTACCCGTACTGCGCAGGACGATGCTGCTCGCGCTCCAACGCTCCGCCATGGCCGGGCTGATTTGCCCCACCCCGCGGGTGCGGGCGCGAAAGATGGCATTGTCGACGCTCAGGGTCTCGGTATCGCGCAGGCCCGACTCGACTTGGCGCAGCACCGCCTGCAGGGCATCCTGCCAGCCCTCGGGGAGATCCGCCGCTACCCCGCCAATGCGAAAAAACTGCGGATGCAGGCGACCGCCAGTAAATGCCTCGATGAGGTCGAGGAGTAGGGCGCGATCGCGAAAGGCATAAAAGGCCGGCCCCATGGTGCCGAGGTCGTTGCCGTAACTACCCAGCCAGACCAGATGCGACTCGATGCGGCAGATTTCGGCGAGTAGCGTGCGAATGCCCTCGGCGCGCTCGGGTACCTCGATCCCTGCCAGGGCTTCGACGGCACGCAGATAGGGCCACTCCCCGAGGACACCGCCCAAATAATCGACGCGATCGGTATAGGGAAGAAAATTGTGATAGCTATGCCCCTCGGCAATCTTCTCCACCCCGCGGTGGTGGTAGCCGATATCGGGGTCGACCGCGACGATACGTTCGCCGCGCAGGCGCAGTCGGTAGCGCAGAATGCCGTGGGTGCCAGGATGATGCGGGCCGACATTGAGGAGCATCTCGCCCTCTCCCGGCGCCTCCTCGGGCGCGTAGACCGCCAGGGCCTCCTGCAAGGAGCCGCGCTCGACGCGCAGGGGCGGGCGCTCGGTCGCGCGAATGGGCTCGGCCTTGCGCAGCGGGTGGCCCTGCCAGTTGGGACTCAGCAAGAGTCGGCGCAAATCGGGATGGCCAGAAAAGCGGATGCCGAAGAGATCATACACTTCGCGTTCATACCAATTGGCGGCGGGGTAGATCTCCGTACAAGTCGGCGCTTCTGCGGCGGCCAAGGGCACGCGCAGCCGCAGCCAATCTCCTGGTTGCAGACTATGCAGGTGATAGAGCAGGGTGTACTGGGGTTCGCCCGCTGCCGTTTCCTCGCGCGCGCTCAGGTCGAAAAGCATGGAGAAGGGCGCTTGCCGCTCGGTGCGCAGGTAGCGCAGGGCGGGCAGGATCTGATCCACCGGCAAGACGAAATCGGGCAGACCATCCCGGGCGTCCGCGGCGGGCTGGGCGGCAAAGCGTCGTTGCAAGATCTCGGCGAGCAGCATCAGCTCTCCCGCGCCAAAACCCGGGCGGGTCGCTGGCGAATCTTGCGTTGTAGCAGCAATAGCCCATCCATCAGGGCCTCGGGGCGGGGCGGGCAGCCCGGCACATAGACATCCACCGGTAGAATCTGGTCAAGGCCCTGAATCACGCTGTAGACGTCATACATGCCCCCGGAGTTGGAGCAGGAGCCCATAGAGATCACCCACTTCGGTTCGAGCATCTGCTCATAGATCTCGACGATCATTGGCGCCATTTTGGCAAAGACGGTACCGGAGCAGATCAAAACATCGGCTTGGCGCGGCGAGCTGCGCAGTACCTCGGCGCCAAAGCGGGCAAGGTCATGGCGCGGGGTAACCGCGGCCACCATCTCGATAAAACAGCAGGAAGTCCCAAAATTGAGGGGCCAGAGGGAGCCCGCCCGACTCCAGGCGAGAAGCTCATCGAGGCGACCGGCAAAAAAGGCCAGCGGTCCCTGTCTCATCGCCATCGCAATCCTCCCATCGCCCATTCGTAAAGCCAGCCGAGGGCAAGGA
>DDOU01000150.1:5239-6301 GCA_002341825.1 Candidatus Igneacidithiobacillus taiwanensis
CGCACGGGGGTGGCCGGGTGCACCGCGGTGCTCGCCCCCAGGCCGCTTTCGAAGGGGATGTCTTTGTTGCGACTAGGATGTCGTCCACCAAAGACGCGTGCCAAGGTCAACAGTCCCAGCAATAGCCCCAAGGCAAGCAGAGAAAAGACGGCAACAGCGGCGGCGTTGGTGAGTGGCATCCGGCCCTCCTGGCTCTGCTGAGAGTATAGGTCAGGAATCTCGGGCGCGACTGCACTATGCTGAAGGCAGGGCAGGCACGGAGCCGCCCGAGGAGAGGATGATGGCCGTTTGGGAAGACCCGCAGGTACAGGAAAAAATACTCGACTATCTGGATGCCCAGCAATTGCTGGCGAGCTTTACGAGCATGGGTGGGCTGGCGCGGCGCGACGGCGCCCACTGCCAATGTCGCTTGGTAGAGGCGGGCAAGGAGGAAAATCTCGTCAGTTGCCTGGTAGATTTTGAGGAAGAACTCGGTTTTGGTGCGGCGGCACCGCAGCGGTTACGCCAGCAGGGCGAACTGCATGTGCTGCTCGGTGCCGATGGTCAAGTACGCGACGCCTGGCTCTGCCGCGGCCAGCGCTGCTGACCTTAGCGGTACAAACTTGCCTGGCCCGGGCGTTGACGGATCTGGCTTGGGCGTGCCCCTTTGGCGGCCGCTTGCCGCACCACTTCATCGACATCATCGAGAAGCAACTGCCGCTGCGCGGCGCTGAGCAGGGGGTTGCGGGCAATGGCGTAGCGCACGTTGGGGTCGCGGTCGATACAGAAGACGGCGACTTGCTCCGGGCTGAGGTCGGGGCGCTTGGCGATGCATAGCCGGATCACGTAATCGTCATCGTTGGCGAAATGCGCGACCTCCTCCGGCCGTAGATCCTGACGACGAGCAAAATAGCAGCGCGTTTGAACCCATTGTTCGTGGGCCAGGGCATGGCGATAGGGGGCAGGGATTTCCGGGCTGAGGGCCCAGCGCAGCCGGGCCTCGAGGTCCAGACTGCGCCAGGGAGGTAGTTCGGTATCTACCGTCATCCCTTATTGCGGGTTACAGGTATAGCCCGGGGGGCA
>DDOU01000117.1:0-6354 GCA_002341825.1 Candidatus Igneacidithiobacillus taiwanensis
CAAGCGATGGGGGCATACTTGGCGATGCCATAGGTGCTCGCCTCGGCGCGATGCGCCGTACCGAAGGCGTCGTGCACGAAGATGTCGCAGAGCTTGGCGTACTTCTGCGCCAAGGCATCGTCATTCTTCTTTTCGCCCTTGTTGAGGCGGCAGTTTTCCAACATCACCACCTCGCCGGGATGCAGTTCGAAGCCGCCGTCCACCCAATTTTGCTGCAGGCGCACCGGTTTGCCGAGGAGCTCACCAAGACGCTTGGCTACTGGCGCCAGGGAGTCTTCGGGCTTGAATTCGCCTTCCGTGGGACGCCCCAGATGAGAGGTGATCATCACCGCCGCGCCCGCGTCGAGGGCCATTTGCACCGCCGGGACCGAGGCCCGCACGCGCGTATCCTCGGTAATCTGGCCCTGGTCATCGAGGGGGACGTTGAGATCGGCTCGGATGAAAACGCGCTTCCCGCGCGCCTCGCCGCGCTGGCAGACTTCGGCAAAGGTCAGAATCTGCATGACAAAGCCCTCAATGGGTCGCTACATGCTTGACGAAACGCAGCATGTTGCAGGTATAGCCATATTCGTTGTCGTACCAGGACACCACCTTGACGAAGGTGGGATCGAGCTGGATACCGGCCTTGGCGTCAAAGATCGAAGGGGCCGAGAAGCCACGGAAATCGGTGGAGACCACGGCATCCTCGGTATAGGCAAGCACGCCCTTGAGCGGCCCCTCGCTGGCGGCCTTCATGGCTTGGCAGATTTCCTCATAGCTGGCTTCCTTGTTGAGCTCGGCGGTGAGGTCGACTACCGAGACATCGGAAGTGGGAACGCGGAAGGCCATACCCGTGAGCTTCTTGTTGAGCTCCGGAATCACCTTGCCTACCGCCTTGGCAGCACCCGTGCTGGAAGGAATGATGTTCTCGAGGATGCCACGTCCACCGCGCCAGTCCTTGGCCGAGGGGCCGTCGACGGTCTTCTGGGTGGCGGTGGCGGCATGAACGGTGCTCATCAAGCCGCGCTTGATGCCAAAATGATCGTTCAGCACCTTGGCAACCGGGGCTAGGCAGTTGGTGGTGCAGGAGGCCGCCGAGACGATCTTCTCGCCGGCATACTTCTGGTGATTGACTCCATAGACGAACATGGGGGTGTCGTCCTTGGACGGGGCCGACTGCACGACCTTCTTGGCGCCCGCATCGAGGTGCTTCTGGCAGGTCTCGCCCGTAAGAAAGAAACCCGTCGACTCGATGACCAAGTCCACTTGCACGGCGTCCCACTTGAGGTTGGCGGGATCACGCTCGGCAGTGAGCCGCACCGTCTTGCCGTTGATGAGCAGGTTATTGCCTTCGACCTTCACTTCTCCGGGAAAACGGCCATGGACCGAGTCATATTGGAGCATATAGGCAAGATAAGCGGGCTCCAGCAAGTCATTGATGGCCACCACTTCCAACTCCTTGAACTCCGCTTCTTTGGCAATGGCACGAAAAGCCATACGCCCAATGCGTCCGAAGCCGTTGATACCTACACGAATTGTCATACCCTAACTCCTCAAAGTTTCTAATGGAATTCTCAGAGTGCCCGGAAGCGCTCGACGACGTGCGCGACAGTAAAGCCATACTTCTCGAAGAGCACTGGCGCCGGAGCGGAGGCACCGAAGCGGTCGATGCCGACCACGCCGCCTTGTAGCCCCACATACTTGTACCAGAGCCCGGAAGTACCAGCCTCCACCGCCAGACGCTTACTCAGGGCGGCGGGCAGAACACTTTCGCGATAGGCCGCATCTTGGGTGTCGAAAATCTCGAGGCAAGGCATCGACACCACCCGCACATGCACTCCGGCCTCCGCCAACTTGGCCTGAGCGGCGAGGGCGAGTTCTACCTCAGAACCACTGGCGAGGATGATACCCTCCTCCTTGCCCGCCGCCGCCTTGATGACGTAGCCGCCGCGGCGCGCGCCCTCGATACTCGCGTCGCTGTGCGGCAGCGCCGAAAGATTCTGGCGACTGAGGGCCAAAAGGCTGGGCGTGCGCTCCTGCTTGACCGACGACTCCCAAGCGATGGCGGTTTCCACTGCATCGGCAGGGCGCCAGACGTGCAGGTTGGGAATCAAGCGCAAGCTATTCACCTGCTCGATGGGCTGATGGGTCGGGCCGTCTTCACCCAATCCAATGGAATCGTGGGTCATGACATAGATCACGCGGATACCCATGAGCGCCGACATACGGATGGCGTTGCGGCTGTAATCCGAGAAGATCAGGAAGGTGCCACCGAAGGGAAGGAAGCCGCCGTAGAGGGCAACACCGTTCATGATGGCCGACATGCCGAACTCGCGCACACCATAGTGGATGTAATTGCCTTCCACCTTGTGCTTGCCCAGATCCACCGCCTCTTTCCAGCGGGTGTTGTTGGAGGGACTCAAGTCAGCCGAGCCGCCGAGGAATTCCGGTACCGCCGCGGCAATACCTTGAATGGTCTTGCCCGAGGCAACACGGGTGGCAATCTTCGGTGCTTCGGCGCGGAAATCGGCAATGACCTTGGCAATGGCCGCATCAAAAGCGGGGCTGGGCTCACCCCGCAGGCGCCGCTCAAACTCCGCCGCCTCGGCCGGAAAAGCCGCCTTATACGCAGCGAACTTGTCCTGCCAAGCCGCCTCGGCCGCCTTGCCCTTGGCGCGCGCGTCCCAGCCCTGGTAGATCTCTTGCGGTACGAAGAAGGCCTCATCCGAGGGCCAACCCAAGTGCTTGCGGGTGGCGGCGACTTCCTCGGCCCCCAAAGCGGCGCCGTGCACATCGTGGGTACCGGCTTTGTTGGGCGAGCCTTCGCCGATCACCGTCTTGCAGCAGATGAGCACCGGCTTACTGGTCTGGGCCCGCGCCGCAACGATGGCGTGCTTGACGGCTTCGGGATCGTGACCGTTGATGTCACGGATGACATGCCAACCGTAGGCCTCGAAACGTGCCGGGGTGTCGTCGGCAAACCAGTTGTCGACGTGGCCATCGATGGAGATATTGTTGTCGTCGTAAAAGCAAATGAGCTTGTGCAGACCCCATACACCAGCGAGGGAGCAGGCCTCGTGGGACACGCCTTCCATCAAGCAGCCGTCACCCAGGAAAACGTAAGTGTAGTTGTCGACGATCTCGTGGCCGGGGCGGTTGAACTGCTTGGCGAGCAGCTGCTCCGCCAGCGCCATACCAACACCATTGGCCAACCCCTGGCCGAGAGGGCCCGTGGTGGTTTCCACGCCGGGGGCGTCGCGATACTCGGGATGCCCTGGGGTCTTGCTGTGCCACTGTCGGAAATTCTTGAGGTCGTCGAGGGAGAGGTCATAACCGCTCAGGTGCAGTAAGGCGTACTGCAGCATCGAGCCATGCCCGTTCGACAGCAGAAAACGATCTCGCCCAGCCCAATGGGGGTTACTCGGATTGTGGACGAGGAAATCATTCCAGAGAACTTCTGCAATGTCGGCCATACCCATGGGCATGCCGGGATGGCCGCTGTTGGCCTTTTGCACGGCATCGATGGTGAGAATACGGATGGCGTCGGCCATTTGCTTACGGGATACGGTCATAGTCAGCTCCTCAGAGTTGGCCCCCGCAGCCGGGACGCCAACCAGCTAGTTGGTAGAGAAATCAGTCGTCGGCGCGCTGATGGGTGCGTACGCGCCGGAGAATGCCATCGTGGCCGGAAATCACCAGGCTCTCGCTTTCGACAAAAAAGCGCGAGCGGGACACGCCATCGAGAATATCGCCACTGGTCAGGCCAGTAGCCACAAAAAGAACATCGTCACTGGATACGAGCTCATCCCGACCCATCCATTGGCCAATCTTGAGACCAGCAGCGGCAATCGCCTCGGCCTCACCGGGCTTTTGGGGGGCGAGGGCACCGAACATGTCCGCCCCCATGGCCCGGGCGGCACAAGCAGTGATGACGCCTTCTGGGGTGCCACCGATACCCATCATGGCATCGACCTTGGTGCCCAGGGCAGCCATGATGCCGCCACTGACGTCGCCATCGGTTTGCAGGCGCACCGTGGCACCCGCTGCCTGAATTTCGCGGATCATTTCTTCATGGCGCGGCTTTTTCAGCAAAAAGATCCGCAACTCCTTCACGTCCTTGCCCAGCGCCTTGGCAAGAGCATGCAGCTTGTCTTTCATGGGTGCTGCCGGATCGATCTTGCCCCGCGCCGGCGCTGGCACCACCAACTTGTCCATGTAGAAGGCTGGGCCGGGGCGGAACATGCTACCCTTGGGCGCCGCCGCAAGCACGCAGATGGAACCCGGCATGCCGTTGGCGAGGAAGGTGGTACCCTCGACGGGATCGACGGCGATGTCGACTTCCGGGCCACTGCCGGAACCCACCGCCTCGCCGTTGTAGAGCATGGGTGCCTCGTCCTTCTCCCCCTCGCCGATGACCACGGTACCCCGCATGGGCACCTGCGCAATGGCCGCCCGCATGGCATCCACCGCCGCGCCATCTCCCAGTTCCTTTTCTCCCCGGCCGATCCAGCCACTGGCAGCGCGGGCCGCGGATTCGGTTACGGGGAGCAGACTCAGGGCAAGGTTGCGAATGGTGGCCATAGGGGGGTTGTCCTTACAGGTGGCGAATGAATAATTTCAAGGATAAATCAAGCTCGGCTCTTTGGGAACTCAGTCACCAACCAAGTCGACCAGGCGGCGTGCAAGCGGGGGTCGAGGGCGGCCAAAACCGAGCGCTTGGCGAGGGCATTGGGGCAGAGGGGTTCGCCAGCCAGGGTGCTGAGCCGTCCACCCGCTTCCTGCAGCAGGAGACCGCCCGCGGCCCAATCCCAAAGCTGTTGCGCACCGTGCAAATAGAAGTGGTAGCGCCCCGCCGCCAACCAACTCCACTCGAGCACGCAGCTGCCAAAATTCCGTTGACTATGGAAAGGTTGCCGGGTGACGAGGGCAATCGCCAGCTCTGGGGCAAGACGCTTGTAGTCGAGAACACCGACGCTGCCACTCAGCCCCGGCGCCTCCTTACACGGCAGACGCTCGCCGTTGCAAAAAGCACCTCCCCCCCGCACCGCGGTAAACAGCTCGTCACGTATCGGGTCATAAACCCAGCCCTGGCGCGCGCCTTGGCCATCGAGGAGCGCAAGGCTGATACCAAAAACCGGCACGCCAGCGGCATAATTGCTGGTACCATCCAAGGGATCCAGGCACCAGAGGAGACTGGCGCTGCGCATCAATTCCGCCTGCTCGGCTGCCGTCATCTCCTCGCCGAGCAGGGGAATATCGGGGTAGCGCCGTGCCAAGGCCTCTTGCAAAAAATTTTGGCTATGGAGGTCGGCACTGGTAACGATACTGCCATCAGGCTTGCGCGTTGCCGTAAGACGCCGGAAACCGGGCAACAGGAAGCGGGCCGCGCTCTCGCGCAGCAGCCCAGCCACCCAATCGCTATCGATGCCGCCGTCCCCGTTCATGGGTAAAGCATAGACTAGGCCGCAGCTGGGGTCATCCTTCCGTTGGCGATCGTGGCATGCTCCAATAGCCGTATGCCACGGATTCACCTCTACCTCGAGGCACCACCTGCCGATGCTCGCTTGCTCCTCCCCGCCGCGGCAAGCCACCACCTGTTGCGGGTACTGCGCGCCCGACGCGGTCAGCGCCTTACCCTGTTCTCGGGCGACGGTTGGGAGTATGCAGCGGAACTGGTTGGGGTAGAGGGTGAACGCGCCGTGCTGGCAGTCGAGGCGGCGCGCCAGCGCGATACCGCAAGCCCTCTGCACGTTACCCTGGCTCTGCCCTTGCTCAAAGGTGAGCGCTGGGATTGGGCATTGCAAAAGGCGACAGAACTTGGCGTGGCGACGATCCAACCGATTCACAGCCGCTTCTGTCAAATTGCCTTGGCGGAGGCGCAGCAAGCGCGTCGTCAGGAGCGCTGGCAACAAATCCTCATTGCCGCGGCCGAGCAAAGCCAGGCTACACGCTTGCCGCAGCTCGCAGCACCGCTGGCTTTGGCAGATTTTTTGGCGCGTCCCCGGGAGGGGCTCGGCTTGGTTCTCGATGCCGCGGCCGACAGCAATTTGCGCGCCTTGCCAGAAACATCGCCAAACTCGGTCACTATCCTCACGGGCCCCGAGGGCGGACTAGCCGCCGAGGAAATCGCCAGCGCGCGGGAGAAAGGCTTTTACGGACTGCGCCTGGGACCACGGATCCTGCGCGCCGAGACCGCCCCATTGGCAATCCTGGCCGTCCTCCAAGGACGTTACGGTGACCTCGGTTGACAGCACGTTGCTGGCGCTGGACCATGGGCAAAATCCCAAGGAGTTGGATCGCATGGATATCTTGTTAGCCAATCCGCGCGGCTTCTGTGCCGGCGTCAATCGGGCCATCCAAATCGTCGAGCGCGCA
>DDOU01000117.1:6404-6859 GCA_002341825.1 Candidatus Igneacidithiobacillus taiwanensis
AATCGCGGTGCCATCTTTGTCGAGGAGCTGGACGAAGTTCCGGATGACGCCACGGTCATCTTCAGCGCCCACGGCGTGCCCCTGGCGGTGCGTCAGCGCGCCGAGGAGCGCGGCCTGACCGTCTTCGACGCCACCTGCCCCCTGGTTACCAAGGTGCACATGGAGGTCAAGAAATACAGCCGCGAAGGCATGGAAATGGTCCTTATCGGCCATGCCGGCCACCCGGAGGTGGAAGGCACCATGGGCCAGGTGGAGGCAGGGATGATGTACTTGGTCTCTACGGTTGCCGACGTTGCGCGCTTGCAGCCCCGCAACCCGGAGCGTCTGGCCTACATCACCCAAACGACCCTGAGCATGGACGATACCGCCGAGGTGATCCAGGCCCTGCGCGAGCGCTTTCCAGCCATCCAGGGGCCAAAAAAAGACGACATCTGCTACGCTACCCAAAACCGTCA
>DDOU01000117.1:6914-18313 GCA_002341825.1 Candidatus Igneacidithiobacillus taiwanensis
AGCTCCAACTCCAGCCGCCTCGCCGAACTCGGTCTGCGCCTGGGAACCACCACCCATCTCATCGAGGACGCCAGCCAACTACGGCGCGAGTGGTTTGCCGGTGACCCGCGCATCGGTATCAGCGCCGGGGCTTCGGCACCGGAGAGCCTCGTCCAGGAAATCATCGCCACCCTGGAGAGTTGGGGCGCACAGCGGCCGCAGGAACTGCCAGGGGTGGAGGAGAAAGTGATCTTCAGCCTGCCCCTGGCCCTGAGCCAGGCGACGCGGCCGTAAGCGCGTCGTCGCTAGGCTCGCGGCGCTGCAGTTCCCGCACCTGCAACTCCACTGGCTCCAAGACGGAGATCTCGCGGTCAGCGCTGGTCGCACCGAGGTCGGCAAATTTACGTGCCGAAACGAGAACGCGGGCCTCCAAAGATGCCGTAGCTTGGTTATAAGACTGCACGGCACTCTGCAGTTGGCGTCCCAGCTTGCTCCAATGGTTGCTCATGGTCAGCAGGCGGTCGTACAGCTCGCGCCCCAGAGCACTAATGGCCTGGGCATTGGCCGCTACTACTTCCTGGCGCCAGCCGTAGGCCGCCGCCCGCAACAAGGCAATGAGAGTGGTGGGGGTGGCCAGCAGGACCTTCTGTTCCATGCCATATTCGATCAGGGCCGGATCCATTTGCAGGGCGGCACTGAAAAAATCTTCCCCGGGCAGGAACAAGACCACAAATTCCGGGCTTGGCAGTTGTTCCCAATAGGATTTGCGGCCCAATTGCTGAAGATGGGTGCGGAGCTCGGCGGCATGCTTGTGCAGCCACTGCTGGCGCTCCTCTTCCGACTCCGCCTCCACCGCCTGCAGGTAGGCATTGAGCGGCGCCTTGGCATCGACGACGATTTCCTTGCCGCCGGGCAGGTGCACCACCAGATCCGGACGCTGCTGCCCTTGTTCCGTTTGCATGCTGGCCTGCTCGACAAAATCGCAATGGTCGACCATGCCTGCCATTTCCACTACACGCCGTAGCTGCATCTCCCCCCAACGCCCGCGCGCCGCCGGCTGGCGTAAGGCCTTGACCAAGGCCGCAGTTTCGCGGTGCAAACGGGGAAGATGATCCTGCACGAGCCCACGTAGTTGCTCGCTCAAGGCACTGTAGGCGCCAGCCCGTACCTGCTCTAGGGCATCGAGACGCTCGTTCATTTTACCCAGAGACTCGCGCACCGGCTGTACCAATTGTCCAAAACCTTGTTGCCGCAGTTCCCAATCTTGCCGCGCCTGCTCCTGAAATTGACCGAGCTTTTCTTGGGCAAGGCGCAAAAAATCTTCGTTGTTGCGACGCAAGGCATCGCCCGAAAGAGCGCTGAAGGTCTGTTGCAAACGCTCCTGGGCGGCGAGCAGCAGGGCTTGTTTTTCTTCTGCCTGCCGCGCCTCCTGCTGCAAGCGCTCCTGGAGCTCTGCGAGCTGGCGATCCTGCATCCGGTTTTGCGCGAGGAGGGAGGCATACTCTTGGCGCAAGGCTTCTGCCTCTGCGAGCCGCGCCTCCCATGCAGCTGCCTGCACTTGCAGGTCATGTAAGTCCTCGCGCAGGCGCTCCTTCTCCTGATTCTGCAAACGCAGCTCTTCCTGCCGCTGTAGCAAGGAAGCGCGCAGATCGACGACGGTTTGCTCGCTCTGCTGCAACGCCAAGAGCTGTGCTTGCACCCTGGCGCGCGACCAGAGCCAGTATAAGAGAACCCCGACCGGGATCCCGGCCAGAAAGGCAAGAAGGAGCCGGATCAGCACGACGCTAGTGCGTATCGCTCAACTGCGAGGTGCAGTTGGGGCACCGGGTAGCAGCAAGGGGGACATCGGTATGGCAGAACGGACATTCTTTGGTGCTTACCGGGGCAGCGGGCTTGGGATAAAGCCGGTTGACGACCCGTACCAAACTAAAAATTACCAGCGCGATGATGATAAAGCTGATTACGGCCATGATGAAAAGACCATAATTCCAGGTAACCGCCCCGGCCTTTTCCGCAGCCGCCAAGGTAACGTAGGGCCCCGGTGTCTTCCCTTCGTGTAATACCAAAAAGAGGTTGCTGAAATCCACCTTGCCAAGGATGAGGCCAATAGGCGGCATGATGATATCTTTGACGAGGGAAGTGACTACTGCCGAAAAGGCAGTGCCGATGACGAAAGCCACAGCCAAGTCGATCACGCTACCGCGTTGCAAAAATGTTTTGAAATCCTTAAAGAACTGGCGCATTTTCTCTCCCTTTGCTTATGGTCTTCGATCGCGCGATTATAGCAACGACTCCGCGGGAAGGAAGACAAAAATCCGACGCCGCACATGGCGTTGCATAACGCTTGTTTCGGCCAAAACTTTTCTACAACGCTCAGGAGGAGTACTCCCATGCATCGACTAGGGTCACCCAGTCTCGCCGCCCTGTCTTTTTTTGCGGTCTCCCTGCCTGCCTTGGCAGCCGCAATGCCGGCGCCGCAGATCAGTCTGCACCTCGATGAGTCTTTCCGCGTGCCCGCAACCGAACTGCACGCCGAGCTTGCTGCCGAAGCGCAAGCGCCGCATGCCGCCGATGCGGCGCAACAGGTCAATGAGAAGCTGCGTTGGGCGGAAAAGGAGTTGGCAACAACACCGCAAATACATTGGCAGCTCGGCAACTATGCAAGCGAGCGTCTTGCCGACGGCAAAGGTTGGCAGCTGCGTGGCGAACTGCAACTGCACGCTGCCCCCAGTATACTCCTACCGGTGCTCGCGACCCTGCAATCGCGTTTGCAACTACTCTCGCTGCAAACGCTGCCGTCGGCGGCCAATATCCGCGCGGCGGAGGCACAGGCGCGCAAGGAGCTATTGCAAAGATTCCGTAGCGACGCCGAGTCCGCCTGCTCAGACCTGGGCCTGGGTTGGGGCGGGATTGAACGTGTCGAACTGCGCTCGTCGGCCATCCAGCCAACACCACGGGTCATGGGGCCGGCCCTTCTCGCCACCATGCCCGCACCAGTTAGCGCTGGAAATGCCGAGAGTCAATGGCAGAGTACCCTGGAGGGCGTAGCGTTTTGTCAAAAATAAACTAATTACTTGGCCAATTCATAATCGTAAGGTCGTTATGATGAAAAATGCCGATTGGTTGGCCCGCTACCGCGCCGGAGGACGGCTACCGTCGCCCCGAGGAGTGTATCTCGAGGCCTTGCGCTTGCTGGAGCAGGAGGAGGTCGATAATCGGGAACTAGCGCGAGTTCTGCAATCGGACCCAGCCACCAACGCCAAGCTGTTACAACTTGCCAATGCCTCGGCGCGTGCCCGCTCACGGCCGGTAGTCTCGGTCAGTGACGCCATCTTCATTCTTGGGCAGGTGCAGATCAAGCGCTTGGTGCTGGCTCTGGCGCTTATCCAAAGCTCGGCAGCGCGAGTGGACGGCTTTCCGTACCGGCTATTTTGGTCACAGTCGTTGCTTACCGCACTAGCGGTACAAGCGGTTGCCGAGCGGCTTGGGCGGGTGAATGCCGATGAGATTTTCGTTGTCGCGCTGCTCGCCCACATCGGCCGCCTGGCCCTCGCCAGTCTCTTTCCAGAAAGTTATACCGCGCTACTCGCCAGCTGCGCCGAGAAGAGCGAGCAGGAATGCCGCCAGCAGGAGCGCAACCTCTTTGAGATCGACCAAGACGAACTCTCTGCGCTCCTGCTCGAAGATTGGGGGTTACCAGGAATTTTCGTGGAAGTCGTACTCCATCAAAGTTATCCCGAAGGATTACTGGGTACCCCCCAGGCAACGCGTAGCATCTTTTTGATTCATCTCTTACGCCTTGGCCAGGCGATGGCCGGGGTCTGTTTGCAAAACAACCCGCAGTGGCAGGACGATGCCCGCAAGCTTCGCCAAGAAATGAACTATCTCGGCCTCAGTCGGGAGGCCATCGACGAAGAATTACGCCGGCTGCTGGCGGCCTGGCCACGCTGGCGCGAATTGCTGCAAGAGGCCGAAACCGTGCGTAGCGCGGTGACTGGCTGGGAGGAGAATGGGGCGACAGTGGAGCCAGCGCCTCCCTCGGCTCTACAGGTGGCCTGTATTGGCGAGGGCTTGGGAGATCAGATCGGCGCCTGCGCAGCTCTTTTTGCAAAACTTGGCATCGTGCCGCAAATGTTGGCACGCAACGTCGACCCCTTGCAGCTGAATTCTTCTGATTGGGACTTGCTGATTCTGGCACGGGATCCGGCCCAGCCTGCCGTCGACGAGGGGATTCTGAACGGTCTGGATCCCATTCTTGGGCCCTACTTGTTGCTCCTCGGCCGCGACCCGCTTTCTGCTGAGGAGGAGAGCCGACTTTTTCGCTTTGCCGTCGACGCCTACGAAATTTTGCCCCTGAGCGCCGAACGTCTGCAAAAACACTTACACTTGGCCGAGCGACGCCGCGAGGGGCGACGCAACTATGCCATTGGCCAGCAACGCATGCAGCTTTTAGCGGATTCCTTGGTGGAAAAGAATCGCAACCTGCGGCAAGTCGCATGGACTGATCCGCTCACGGAATTGCGTAATCGCCGCTACGCCGAAGAACGGCTGGCGCAGGAATGGGCGATCTGCGAGAGCCGGAACAGCGAACTCGGTCTCATGCTCCTGGATTTGGATCACTTCAAGGAAATCAACGATACCGAGGGACACGAGGCGGGTGACCGGGTATTGCGGCGAGTTGCTCGCATCCTCGAGGAGTTGTTACGGGAGCAGGACATTCCCTGCCGCCTAGGGGGCGATGAATTTTTGATCATCTGCTCTGAGACTGGACCGAGCGGTATGCAAGCCCTCGCCAATCGTATCTGCAACCGCTTGGCGGAACCGGAAGCTTGGCGCGAACTCCCTGGCCCGATTTCGGTGAGCATTGGCATCGCCAGCCGCCAGCCCGGCATGCAAGGCCCGGATGAGCTGATTGCCGCCGCCGATCGGGCCCTTTTTGAAGCCAAACGCAGTGGCCGCGGCCGGGTGGCTGGTCAGGTTTAGCCGCGCGGCCGGAAGCTACTTTGCGCCGCCAGTTGTTCCCAGAGAGCGCGCTCTTCGGCGCTGAGCTCCTTGGGCACCACAATCTGTAAGACTGCGTAGAGATCCCCTGCCGTCTTACCCTGGGCGCCAGGGAGGCCCTTACCGCGCAGGCGCAGGCGTTGCCCGCTACTGCTACCGGCAGGCACCTTGGCGCGTACACTCCCGTCCAGAGTCGGCACCAACACGCTGGCGCCAAGGACCGCCTCCCAGGGACTGATCGCCAAGTCGTGATAGAGATCTCGGCCCTCGGCGCGAAACTGCGGATGCGGCGCATAGACGATGCGTAGGTAGAGATCGCCATTTGGGCCACCCCCCATCCCCGGCTGGCCTTGCCCGGCGATGCGCAAGCGCTGGCCCTGGGCGATACCCACGGGAATTTTGACCGAGAGCTTTTTGTTCTCCCGTCGCACCCTGCCGTCGGGGCCAGTCACCGGCACTTGTAGACTGATTTCCCGCTGCGCTCCCCGGGCGACATCCTCCAGGCGGACCGCCAATTCGGCTTCGCTGTCTTCGCCACGCATACGAAAACCGCCAGCCCCTCGGCGCTGCTGGGCAAAGAGCTCCTCAAAAAAGTCGCTGAAGCCGCTTGCGCCGCCACCGGCAAAGCCATGCGCAAAATTCTCCCAACCCGGCGGCGGGCGAAACTCCTGGCCAGCGCGCCAATTGCTGCCAAGCTGGTCATAGGCGCGGCGACTCTCCGGGTCCTTGAGTACCTCGTAGGCCTCCTGGACCTCCTTGAAACGTTCTTCGGCGTCCTTCTCCTTGCTCACATCCGGGTGATATTTGCGCGCCATCTTGCGGTAGGCCGCCTTGATGGCATCGGCATCGGCATCCCGCGCCACCCCGAGAATCTGATAGTAGTCTTTGTATTCCAAGAAATCCCCCCGTATCATGCCGCCATGGCAAACAGGAATCTTGTGGCGGAGATGGGGACCTTCGCGTCGCTTTTCAAGGTATCTGGAGGGCGCTCATGGAATTGAACGAGCGCCAGCAGGAAGCGGTATCCCTTCCGCCGGGGCCGGTCCTCGTCCTCGCCGGGGCTGGTTCGGGAAAAACTCGCGTCCTCACCAGCCGTATCGCCCATCTCCTCGAAGAAGGGGCACACCCAGGGCAAATCCTTGCCGTCACCTTTACCAACAAGGCCGCCCAGTCTATGCGCCAGCGCCTCGCGCAGCTCGTGCAGATCGACCTGCACGGATTGTGGATGGGGACTTTCCACGGCATCGCCCATCGCATTTTGCGCCTGCATCATGGGCTAGTGGGTCTGCCCGCCCAGTTTCAGGTGCTCGACGCCGACGACAGCCAGCGCTTGATTCGCCGTGCCCTCAAGGATCTCGGTCTCGACGACAAATACTGGAATCCGCGGCAACTCGCCGCCCGCATCGGACGCTGGAAGGATGGCGGTATCGCTCCAGACGACTTGCGCCGCGACCCCAGCCTGCCGGAAGCGGTACTGGCGGTCTACCGACAATATGAGCTGCTCAAGGAGCGCGCCGGGGCCGTGGATTTTGCCGATTTGCTGCTCCTTGCGCTGCGCCTATGGCAGGACAAGGCCTTGCTGGCGCAGTACCAAGAGCGCTTTCAGCATGTTTTGGTCGACGAATTTCAGGATACCAATGCCGTCCAGTACCAATGGCTGCACGCCTTGGCGGCGCACGGGCAAATTTTTGTGGTGGGGGACGATGACCAGTCCATCTACGGTTGGCGCGGTGCCGAAGTAGAAAATATCTTCCGCTTTAGTCAGGACTACCCCGGCGCCCGCCTCGTCCGCCTCGAACAGAATTATCGCTCCACCGCACCCATTCTGGCCGCTGCCAATGCGGTCATTGCCCACAATGCCGAGCGCTTGGGCAAGACCTTGTGGACCGCCCGTAGCGGCGGCAGTCCGGTACAGCTGTACCGGGCCTACAACGAAGAGGATGAAGCCCGCTTCGTGGTTGCCCGCATCCAGGATTGGGTGGCAAAAGGGGGCAAACGCGAGGATTGCGCCATTCTTTATCGTTCCAATGCCCAATCCCGGCCTTTTGAAGAACATCTGCTGCGCGAGGGGATTCCCTACCGGGTCTATGGCGGCCTGCGCTTTTTCGAGCGGGCAGAAATCAAGGACACTCTTGCCTACCTGCGCCTGGTACTCAACCGCCACGACGATGCCGCCTTTGAGCGAGTAGTCAACCTGCCGGCGCGCGGCATTGGCGCCGTTACCCTCGAGCGTCTGCGCCAATACAGCCAGGAGCGCGGCCTCTCCCTGTGGCAGGCGGCAGGCGAACTGCAGCAGCCCAAACTGCAGGCCTTTCTGAACCTCATCGACCAGTTGGCAGAACGATGCCGCGACCGCAGTCTCGACGAACAGGTCAGCCTGGTCCTCGAGCAAGTGCCCCTGCGCGACTGGCACGCCCGTGATGGGGATCGTGGCGAGGGCCGTCTGGAAAATCTCGAAGAACTGATCAACGCGGCGCGCACCTTTGCCCTGAGCGATAGCTCGGCGGGTTTGCGGGAGCTGAACCCGGTACCCGGCGATCTCTTGGGCGAATTTCTGACCCACGCCGCCCTCGAGGCGGGTGAGGGTGGGGCGGAGGCCTGGCAAGATGCAGTGCAGCTGATGAGCTTGCACAGCGCCAAGGGCCTGGAGTTTGCCTTGGTCTTTCTGGTCGGCCTGGAGGAAGGGCTGTTCCCCCACCAGCGCAGCCTCGAAGACCCGGCGGGCCTAGCGGAGGAGCGGCGGCTTTGCTACGTGGGCATGACCCGCGCCATGCAGCAGCTGGTGCTTTGTTACGCCGAGAGTCGTCGCCTGCACGGTAGCGAAAGAATGGCCATGGCCTCCCGCTTTTTGCGCGATCTACCACCGGAAGAGGTCGAGGAGTTGCGGCCGCGGGCGCGAATCAGCCGGCCAATCCCCATTCCCGCAGCTTCTGCGCGCAGCGACTGCCCCTATCCCTTGGGCGCCAGGGTGCGGCATCCGGTTTTTGGAGAGGGAACTGTACTCGATTTTGAGGGCGGTGGGCGCCAGGGCCGGATTCAGATACAGTTTGCTTCCGGCAGCAAGTGGCTAGCCTTGGGTATTGTGGCCCTGGAACAACTCTCCTGAGGAGAGCACGGAGGCGCAGGTGTGAACACACGAAGCGGCAGCAAGTCATCGTGGATGCTCGTGGTCATCGTCATCCTGACCTTGATCGCGATGGTCGGCTTTTTCTTTCTCTGGCTGCATCCTTCCGGTACGAGCCCAGTTACCGCGCCCAGCAGCAGTGCAGCGGCGGGCCTGCAATCCGTCACCCCCGTCGGTAGCGCGGTTTCGGTGCCCAGTTTTACCGTTGCACCGAGCATCTCCCAGCAGGGTACCCTCGAGGGGGCAATAGCCGGACGCTGCGGCAATATCGCCTGGCAGAGGCTCGATCCCAAAGAATTGGCGGAGCTGAAAAAGCTTTGCCCCCAGCAAGCCTCAGCCGCTGCGCACGGGCAGCCGCAGGAGCACCCGTAAGCCGCCATCTTCGGCATTGACAAAGCGGATCGAGCCCCCCACCCGCTGCAGAATCCGCTGAATGATGGCTATCCCTAAGCCGGTGCCGCCACCGCGTCCGGCCAGGGCAAAGGGTTTGCCCAGCAAAGCCAGTTTTTCTTCCGAAATTCCCGGGCCGTGATCGCGCAACTCGATCTCCGCTTCCCGGCCAAGAGGGGTAAGGAGCAACTCGATGGGGGGCTCTCCGTGGCGACGGGCATTTTCTACCAAGTTCTGCAGCACCCGTCGCAGCCCTACGGGAGGCACCGATACATAGATCGGCTCCCGTTCCGCCGCCTGCCAGTGCAGGTCCTGCCCCTGTTGCTCGGTAAACTGCTGCAGGAAGGCGGCCAAATCGATCTCCTCTGCAGCTTCCTCCTGGCCGCTGCGCACATAGTCCAGAAACTGATGCAGGGTCTCGTCCATCTCCCAGAGATTATCGACGAGTTCCTGGCGAATCTCTCCGGCATCGCCCGGGAGGAATTCTGCCAGCATGCGCATGCGGGTGAGAGGGGTGCGCAGATCGTGGGACACACCGAGTAGCACCATTTCCCGCTCTTCGAGGAGCTCATAGCGCTCCCGTAGGGCAAGATTGAGTTCGCTGGCCAAGTGCTGAATATCCGCCGGTCCTTCCACCGGCAGCTCCACCGGTCCTTCCCGCCCGCGCTTTTCGACCAGGGCCTGCACCAGTCGCCGCAAAGGGGCGGTGATCTGGCGAACGATCAGGTAGGCCCCGAGGAGCGAAAGCAGGAGGATGGCGCTGAGCTTGAACCATTGCGGTGAGGGACCGGGTGGCGCTTTGGGCATGGGCATGGCCACCGCCACCCGGCTCTCCGGATTGGGATCGATCCATAACAAGTCGCGGCGATGATCGACACGCACCTCTGCCTGCGGCCAACCCATTCCATGCAGGAGCTGCACCGCGCGCGCCAGCATGGGATTGTCGGGAGGCTTGCCGCGCATCTCCTCGAGGGGATAGAAGGCCACACCGATGCGCGCCAGGCGCGGGGCCAACCATTCTGCCTCGCCAACATCGAGGGCGCTGCTCAAGGTCAGCACCTGCGCCCAGTTTTGCGCCAGGTGCCGCGCCTGTGGGTTACCCAGGTAGAGATTGAAATACCAGTACACCGCCAGCTGACTGAGGAGAAGCAGGGCACCGATGAGCAAAAAGATGCGTCCGAAAAGGCTATCGGTCCAGAAGCGCGGCAGTTTCAAGAATGGCGATCCGCGCTGCCGGCATCGGGCACAAAGACATAGCCACGCCCCCAGACGGTTTGCAGGTAGCGGGGCTTGGCGGAGTCTTCCTCAATTATCCGTCGTAAACGGGAGATGAAGACATCGATACCCCGCGGTCCGGGAATATCTTCGCTGTGGCCGTGGATCATGCCCAAGAGTTTGTCGCGCGACAGGGTCTGCCAAGGATGCTCGGCAAGGGCGCGGAGCAGGGCGAATTCGGTCTCGGTGATGGGAATTTCCTGGCCGTCGCGGTACAGACGTCGGTAGTCGAGGGCGAGGTGGAAGGGGCCGAAGTCGATTGCGCCGGGGCTCGGCTCGACCTTGCTGCTGTCTTGACTGCGACGCAGCACGGCGCCGATGCGCGCCAAAAGCTCTTCGGGCTCGAAGGGTTTGGGCACGTAGTCGTCGGCACCGATGGACAGGCCCTGGATGCGGTCGTCGAGATCACCGCGGGCAGTGAGCATGATGATCGGCAATAGCGACTCCTGCTGACGCAGTCGCTGGCAGATCTGAAAACCATCTTCGCCGGGCATCATCACATCGAGGAGCAGGAGATCGTAATGCTCCCGCTCCAGGAGGCGGTCCATCTGCGCCGCCGAGGCGGCGCTATGCACCGTGTAGCCCCGCGATTCCAGGTAGCGCAGGAGGATGTTGCGCAGCTTGGCGTCGTCATCCACCAAGAGAATGCGGGAAGTCGTCGTCACGGTTTGTGCCACCCCTCCTTACCAGGCTGCCAATGCGCCATTTTGGCATAGATGCCGGTAACTTTCTGCCACTGCTCGGCAGTCAGCAGTTTATGCAGGAATTCGACCTGGGCGATGCCGCGCTGCAGCATGGCCGCATGATCCTGCACAACGGCCTCTTGCAGGGGCTTGAGGGCACTGCCGGTTTCGCCACGCAAGAGGGCATCGCGCAGGGCACGGTTGTGGTTTTCGGTCTGCGTCCGCTGGCTCTGCCACTGGGTCTTCTGTTCCTCCCGCCAAGATTTCAGCTGTTTTTCCTGGCTGGGGGTCAACTGCAGTTCGACGGCGTGGCGCCAAACGATGGGCATGAGCATGGGGACCGGCGCATTGGCCATCATCTTCTGCCCGTGCCAGCCCGGCATGCCGTGGGGATGCGGCATCATCGGTCCGCCTGGAGGCGGAGGCGGCATATCGGCGGCGCTGCTGAGTAGCGGAACCGTCAACAAACTAGTAAGAAATAGAGCGGATAGAAGCGGTTTGCGAATCATGCGTGTTCTCCCAAAAGCGAGCCTTACTGCTCAGGGCCTTAGCTTACGAAGTTCCCCAAGCCGCTTACCAGCAAAAAAGTTTTTCGAAAATCAAGCAACTTTGTTACATTTGCCAACAGATTCGCGGCAGCGTCGAGCTATCTCCGCGCCCGCTTTTCCGCCAAAATACGCGCGATTCTACTCCGAGAAAGGCTGACCGATGCGCTGGCGTTGGATGATCGCGCTTCTTTTTGCCGCAAGCAGTGCTGCCCAAGCCGGGATTGGGGTGCTCTTCGACGACCCCCTCGGCAGCGAGGCAGGCTTGCCCGCGCATCCGGGAGAGGCCTGGAAGGGGGTCGAGACACTGCCCGCGCTGCGCCCGCTGGCGTCGTGGACCGCCGCCGATGCCAGCAAGGTTTGGAGCCTGCCGGCCCTCTCTGCCTTTGCCCTCGCCCACAA
>DDOU01000117.1:18452-21029 GCA_002341825.1 Candidatus Igneacidithiobacillus taiwanensis
AGCGTCAACCCCAGCTTTACCCTGAGCTATACCTTGTGGGAATTTGGTCTGCGCCGCGCCAAGGTAGATGCCGCCCAAGCCCAGGAATGGGTAGCGGGCTATACCCAGAACCAGACCCTGCAGACGGTGGTCTTCAACGTTACCCAGGCGTATTACAACCTCTTGGGTAACGAAGCCCTCTTACATGCCGACGAGCGTAGTGTTGCCGAGAACGAAAAGGCCTTGGAGGCCGCCGAGGTCCTGCACCGGGCTGGGCAGGCAACGATTGGGGATCTCTACCAAGCACGTGCCTCCCTGGCGCAGGCGCAATCTACCCTGGCGGCGCAGCAGCAGGCGGTAACTGCAGGAATCGGCAGCCTGGCGGCGGCGATTGGTGTGCCCCCCGACAGCCAAATCCAGATCGCGCCGCTGCAGTGGGAGGCGCAGGGCCCGCCGCAGTTGCAACAGTCCGTAGAGGAGCTCTTACAGAGCGCGGAAAAGGTCAACCCCGCTCTGCTGGCATCCCGGGCGCAGCTAGCGGCAGCACAAGCGAATGTGCGCTCGGCCCGGGCCAGCGGTCTACCCAGCTTGGCCTTTACCGGCACCTACGGCTATCAGTTCCAAAGCCGATTCAACCCCGGCGACACCTGGACCCTGGGCCTGACCCTCACCGTGCCGCTCTTCACCGGTTTCAACAACCATTACCAGGTACGGCAAAACGAGGCGCTGGCGCGGGAGGATGCCGCCAACCTGGTTAACACCCGCCTCAACACCCTGAGCGCAGTTTGGCAGGACTACCACAATTTTCAGGGCAGCGTCGCTGCCTACCCCGGTGCTGCCGCGGGCCTTGCCAATGCGCGCAAGGCCCTGGAGGTGGTGATCGCCCAGTACAAGGTGGGGCAAGCGACCATCCAAGATGTGCTGCAGGCAGAGGCGACCCTGGCCCAGGATCGCTACACCCTCATCAGCGACTTGGTGAAAAGTTACGTCGGCTTGGCGACCCTCAGCCAAGCCGTTGGCATGCCCTTGGGAGACGCCCAACCATGAATCTCGCTCCTGCCCTGCGCCGCAGCGCCCTGATCGTTTGCACCTTGGCCCTGGGGGCCTGTTCGCAAGGACACTCGGGGCATGGCGGCAAGCACGACTTCGCCCCCACCCAGGTACGACTGATTCGGCCGCAGCAAGAGGCGATGACCCACTACCAGAGCTTTCTGGGGACGGTTACACCGCTGCAAACCGTGACCCTGGTGCCGCAAACCTCGGGGGTGCTACAGAAAATGTACTTTCAGCAGGGCGGCCTCGTACAGAAAGGACAGCTACTCTTTCAGATCGACCCGACGCAGGCCCGGCTGAGTCTGGCCCAGGCCCAGGCCAATCTGGCTTCGGCGCGCGCCAGCGCGCGCTACAGCGCCACCGTGGTTGCCCAAGACAAGCCGCTGGTGGAGAAGGATTTCATTACTCGGCAAAGCTATGATCAGGCGGTCTCCCAGGCGCAGGCGGGGGCAGCGGCGGTGCAGGCGGACGAAGCCGCGGTACAACAAGCCGCCCTCACCTTGAGCTACACCCGTATCACCGCCCCCATCAGTGGCCGCATCAGCATGGCTCTGGTCAAGCCCGGCAACCTCCTCGTCGCCAATGCAACACAGCTGGCTACCATCAATCAGCTCAACCCCATCGGCATCGATTTCCAGATTCCGCAAAATCTCCTTCCCGCTGCCCGCCGCGCCAAGGATCAGGCCTGGCCGGTGTTGATCGAGAATGAGCAAGGCGCCGAGATTCTCGATCACGGTACGATACAGATCATCGACAATGGCGTGAGCGCGACGACGGCGACCGTCAGTGTGCAGGCGCAGGCCGCCAATGCCCAAAATCGCCTCTGGCCCGGCCAGTTTGTGCAGGTGCAACTGCCCGTAGCGCAATTGCAAAGCGCCCTGACCCTGCCCGTTGCTGCGGTGCAGCAGGGTAGCTCGGGCAATTTTGTGTACCTCGCCCCCAAGGGCGTAGTGCAAAGCCAGCCGGTGCAGGTGCTTTGGGAAGATGCCAATAAGGCGGTGGTCTCCGGCCTCGCTCCCAATGCGCAGGTAATCTATCCGGTACCGGCGCGGATCTATCCGGGGGTCAAGGTGCTCCTGCCCAAAGCCGGGGCAGCGGGTAGCCACCCCCATCGACAGCCGGCCGCGGACTCTGCCCAGTGAACCTCTCCGCCCTCTTCATTCGCCGCCGGGTGCTGACCATCATCCTTAGCCTAGGGATGGTGCTCTATGGCCTCTTTGCCTTCCAGAACCTGCCAGTATCCCTGCTGCCGAGCGTGGATTTTCCCACGGTGCTGGTGTCGGCGAGCCTCCCGGGCGCCAGCCCGCAAACCATGGCCAGCGCCGTCGCCACACCGCTAGAGAAGCAGTTTCAGGCCATTCCTGGTCTTTCGGCAATGAGCTCCACCAGTAGTCAGGGGTCCACCCGCATCATTCTGCAGTTCGACCTCAGCCAGAATATCGATGTCGCTACCCAAAACGTCGAAAATGCCGTCACCCAGGCGCAGCATCTGCTGCCGCCGGGAATGCCGAGTCTACCCTTTGTCAAACAGATGAACCCCTCGGC
>DDOU01000117.1:21093-21437 GCA_002341825.1 Candidatus Igneacidithiobacillus taiwanensis
GGGGTTCCTGGAGTCGCGCAGGTGGAGGTTTTTGGCGAGCAGAATTATGCGGTGCGCATCCATGCCAATCCCTTTGCGTTGCAGGCGCGGGGGATCTCCCTCCAGGCCCTGGATGCGGCCATCGGTAGCCATAATGTCAACCTGCCCCAGGGTACCCTCCTCGGTGCGGCCCGCAACTATGCCGTGAATGTGCATGGGCAGCTGCACGATGCCAGCGCTTTCGCGCAAATGCCGGTGCTCGAGAAGGGCACGACGGTGGTGCCCCTGGCCGATGTCGCCACGGTGGAAAATGGCGTCGACAACGACCAGATTGCCAGTTGGATCGGCAAGGATCGGGCCCTGAT
>DDOU01000107.1:0-139 GCA_002341825.1 Candidatus Igneacidithiobacillus taiwanensis
AGCGGGCGTGGCTCGCGGCATCGGACTGCGGGGGCAGCTTGGCCGGCAGGGCATCGAGCGCGCGCTGCCAATCTGCCACGCCCCGCCACTGCCAGCGCTGCCAATGGGTGGCGCGTTCCGCCGCCGTCCCCAGAGCGCT
>DDOU01000107.1:202-947 GCA_002341825.1 Candidatus Igneacidithiobacillus taiwanensis
GCCGCCAGCCGCCGCAATTTGGCGACGACGAATTCGGTGGGCAAGTGCGCGCCGGGAAGGAGAGCGGCCAAACCCCAGGCACGCAAGGCGCTGACACTTGCAGCGAGATCGGGCAATTGGAGCAAGAGCCAGAGTTCGCGAAAAAGACGGGTGCCACTCAGGGTCGCAAAGCCATCCGCGGCGAGCAGACCTTGCCGCTGCGCTTGCGCGAGAGGCCCGAGACGGAAGCCAAAGCGCAGAGAAAAGCGCAGACCGCGGAGGAGGCGGGTGGGGTCATCGCGAAAGGACTCGGGGTGCAGAATTTCGAGGATACCGGCGTGGATGTCGTCGCGACCGTGGAAGGGGTCGACGAGCCGGAGAAAATCCTCTGGCCGGAGGGAGAGAGCCATGGCGTTGCAGCGAAAATCCCGGCGCCGCAGATCGATGTCGATGGCGGGGGCGGGAGAAATTTCGGGCAGGGCACCGGGCCGGGGATAGCGCTCGGCTCGGCAGAGGGCCAATTCCCAAGGCAGATTTTCTGGATCCCGGAGAGTCGCGGTAGCAAAGGCGGAGCGCTTCTCGACGCGAAAGCCCTGTTCTAGCAAGCGCTGCAGGAAGCCCTCGAAGTCACCCACAAGGGTGAGATCCCAGTCGTTGCTGGGGCGGTTGAGAAAGAGATCCCGGGGCACGCCACCGACGAGGTAGAGGGCGGCGCCGGCATCCGCTGCCAGGCGACCGAGCCGCTGCAGTCGGGCAAGGCGGGCCG
>DDOU01000107.1:1108-2683 GCA_002341825.1 Candidatus Igneacidithiobacillus taiwanensis
ATCAACTGCTTGCGCCCGTCGCTGTCGGCATCCTGGAACTGTTGCCACCACGCCACGAGAGGGGCGATATCCTCGCCGGCGTCGCGGCGCAGGGCAAGAAAATCGAAGGCGGCGCGGAAGCGCTCATGGGCGAGGAGGGCGTAGGGCCGGCGTCCACCGCGGCGATGAAAACGCGCCTGTAGATCCCAAATCTCCCGTATCGTCAGGGTAAAGCGGCGCGGGATGGCGATCTGCCCCCGATTCTCTTCGAGCACGGCGCTGGCCGCTTGCTGCAGGGCTACTACTTCGGGCTTGTCTTCTTGTATCAAGCGATCCCGCTCGGCAAGCAGCACCGGCCAGAGCAGGGCGGCAAAGAGAAAGGCGGGATGCACGGATTTGCCCGCCGCTACCCGGGCATCGGTATTGCCCAAGGCAAGCTGCACAAGGGCCAGCGCCCCTTCGCCTTGGTCGACGACGGCAGCCAGCTGCGGGAAGAGGGCGGCAAAGAGTCCATATCGTTGTAAAACCGCAAGCGAGGCCTGGGCAAAGCCGGCCAGAAAGAGTTTGCCCACTTCTTCGTACAGGCGTGCCGCAGGGATCTCCTGCAGCAGCGGCTGACAAAGGGGAATCGCCGCTTCGATTTCGGGGTCGAGGGAGAAGCCTAATTTGGCGGCAAAGCGAGCGGCGCGGAGCATGCGCACCGGATCTTCGCGAAAGCGCTCGCTGGCGTTGCCAATCATGCGCAGGCGCTGGGCTTGAATGTCTGTCCAGGCGTCCCAGAAGTCGATGATGCTACGGTCGGCAATGTTGTAATACAGCGCATTGGCGGTGAAGTCGCGGCGCTGGGCGTCTTCTTCTAGGCTGCCGTAGACGTTGTCGGCAAGGATGCGGCCGCTGGCACTACGTGCCTGGTCGGTGCTGGCACCACCGCGAAAGGTGGCAACTTCGATGATCTCGCGGCCAAACTGCACATGCACCAAGATAAACCGCCGGCCGATGAGGCGGGCGTTGCGTCGAAAGAGCTTGCGCACCTCCTCGGGGCGGGCGCTGGTGCAAACGTCAAAATCTTTCGGTTCGCGGCCAAGGAGCAGGTCGCGTACGCTGCCGCCCACGAGATAGGCTTGGTAACCTGCACGATGCAGGCCATTGAGCACTTGCAAAGCGGCGTCGCTGATTTGCCGGCGCGAAACGTTGTGCTGTTCGCGGGGAATGACCCGGGCACCGGCGGGCAGGTCGACGGCCTTCGTCTCGCTCTCGGGCGACTCGATTTCCGCGAGTTGTGCCGCAATGAAATTTTTCAGGGAGACCAATGCGTGATTCCGTTCCGACGGTGGTTAGCGGCGACAGTGTATACGAAAAATTGCGTAGGATCGAAGGGCAAAATTGTCTTCACAAATAGCGCAGAGAAAGATCCAGACTCTGCACATTGCGGGTGATGCTGCCGACGGACAGATAGTCGACGCCGGTTGCGGCCACGGCAGCCACGGTGTCGAGGGAAATATTCCCCGACGCTTCGAGGGGGATGTGTCCGCCTACTCGCTGCACGGCTGCACGCAGGTCGGCAAGGGAAAAATTATCGAGGAGGACCATGTCGGC
>DDOU01000061.1:0-278 GCA_002341825.1 Candidatus Igneacidithiobacillus taiwanensis
TTGCCATTGCCGGCGCCGAAATGGAAAGCTACCTGGAACAGGTGGATATCCGCGTCGACCAAGGCGCTACCGCACAGGGCCCCATGGGTCGCGCCTGGCGTTCTGGAAAAGCGGTCGCGGTGGCGGATTTGCAGTCGGATCCGCTATTTGCACCTTGGCGAGACATTGCCGAGAACCATGGTTCCTGGCGTAGCACCATGGCCCTACCCATCTACGTTGGCGGCACGCAGCAAGCCCTCTGTGGCATTTACAGCCGCACTCCTCGCTATTTTTCGGCG
>DDOU01000061.1:299-2590 GCA_002341825.1 Candidatus Igneacidithiobacillus taiwanensis
CCCTCGAGCGGCAGGAACAGCAGGAGCGTCTGAAACGCAGCCATCGGCTCTATCAGATTTTTCTCAGCGAGGGCGACATTCTGATGCGCTCGCGCTCGCCACAGACCATCCTGCGCCGCACCTGTCATCGACTGGTGGAAAACGACTTTTTTACCACCGACTTTGTGCTCCAGCCGAACGCCACTGGATATTTCGTTCCCCTCACCGCCGCTGGCAAGAACAGCCATATCCTTGGCCATTTGCGCCTCCCGGTAGAGCAATGCGACCCACCAACGCCCTTCCATCGGGCCTGGCGGGAGAGTCGCCTGCTCTATCAAAATCGCCATTCTGTCGATTCGGAGACCTATTCAGGGACGGCCACAGACTATACCGCTTTTGGCTGGAACAGCTTGGCTGTCGTGCCCATTCTGCATGGCGGCGCCGTTTGGGCACTGCTCGTCGTCACTAGCGAAGCCTATGATTACTTTGACAATACTCTACTCGCCGCCCTGGCTCGCACCGCCAAGTTGTTAGGCTTCGGTTTGGATGAATTGGCGCTGAAAAATCGCATCGAGGCGGAGCGCGAGGAGCAAAGCTGGCGCGCCGATCACGACCCTCTCACCAGCCTCAGCAACCGCAGAGGCTACCTGCGAGCGTTGCCCGATCTTCTGCAACACAATCGCGAGGTCGATCGACTCTTGGCCGTAGGCATGATGGATCTCGACGACTTCAAGATCGTCAACGACACTCATGGCCATGCTGCTGGCGATGAGGTGCTGCAATGTGTTGCCGAACGCTTGCTCGCGGCGTTGCGTCAGGGCGATCTAGTGGCTCGCTTTGGTGGCGACGAATTTGCCCTGGCGTTGGTCGACCTCCACTCCATCGAGGACCTCGAAGGCGTTCTGCTGCGCGTAGAAGAGGCCCTGCGCACTCCAGTTCTCCTCAGCAATGGTCACTCGGTGCTGATCGGGGCGAGCTTAGGCATTACCTCGCATCCCTTTGACGAGGCTCCCGACGAAATCTTGCTGCGTCATGCCGATCAAGCCCTGTACGCGAGCAAAGCCCATAAACGCGATCGCCCCCGTTTCTACGCTCTCTATGACGGCATCGATTAGGACCTACCGGCAGAGGCAAGCTCAACTGCCTAATGAACCTGCAGCATCGGGTACTGGCGTCTGCTCAAAGAAGTTCAGTGCCGCCGAATTCAAGCAGTAGCGTAACCCTCTAGGTGCCGGGCCGTCGGGGAATACATGCCCAAGATGACTATCGCAGCGGGCACAGCGAATCTCGGTGCGGATCATGCCATGGCTGGAATCACGAACTTCCCGCACATGATCGGCGGCAAAGGGAGCGGTAAAGCTCGGCCAGCCGGTGCCTGAATCGAATTTGGACTGCGAACGGAACAACGGCAGGTGACAGAGCGCGCAAACAAAGACACCTTGCCGCTTCTCCTCCAATAATCCGCCGCAGAAAGGCGGCTCGGTGCCATGCTCGAACAGCACATGACGCACTTCCGCGGAAAGATGCTGGGCCCGGAGTGCGCGCTCCGCACTCGTCAGGGGTTCGAGATCATATCCAGCAGATGAGATTTTCATAGGTCCCCTTTTTTGCGGTATTGCGGAAAAATCTGCGCCAAGGCGCGAATTTTTGGCTGGGCAACCGTACAAATGTAGGGTTGCTCGGGATTACGGCGCGCGTAGTCCTGATGATAGCCCTCAGCGGGATAGAAGGCCTGCAGCGGCATGATTTCTGTGACGATGGGACGGTCGAAGCAGTGCTCCCGCTCGAGTTGGGCGATGTAGGCGCGGATCATGTCGGCCTGGGCGTCGTTGAGAAAAAAGATGGCGGAGCGATATTGGCGACCGATATCGTTACCCTGGCGATCTTTTTGCGTTGGATCGTGCGCAACGCCAAAAAATACCTGCAGAATCTGGCCAAAATGCAATGCCTCAGGGTCGTAGCGCAAGTCGACAGCTTCGGCATGCCCGGTAGTGCCACTGCATACCCGCTTGTAATCAGCATCCTCGGCGCTGCCACCGCTGTACCCGGAAGTCACCGTGCGCACGCCTTGCAGATCTCGGTAGACGCCCTCCACGCACCAGAAACATCCGCCCGCCAAAACAATCCGCCCAGGGGTATCGGCCTCGGGATCCCGCCACTCCGGAACTGGTACAAAGACAGCCATCGGCAATCACTCCCTTCCAAACCCGATGTCAAGGAGTCTAGAGAGCCAATCCACTGCTGGCAAGGCAGTTGACCCTCGTACCTTGGGCAACGCATAATCATCAGCCCCTGGGGGGTGTAGCTCAGCC
>DDOU01000061.1:2613-8580 GCA_002341825.1 Candidatus Igneacidithiobacillus taiwanensis
CGAATCCCATCGCTCCCACCATATAAAACAAAGAGTTGAATAGTCTTTGCCTGTCCCCATTTCGAGCGCTCTACGATTTTGTCCCTGTTGTGACCCTGTTAGACGGGAAGTGGACCTCCTGCGAGAAGGCCCATTCTAGGAGGGGTGCTGGCGGTTTTTTGCGTTGGCCGGTTATCGGCTACCTGCAGCGGCGTTACTGCCTCTCACTTTCTCAGTGCAAGTGCTGTGCAGGCTCTGCACTAGTATGCTGGTACTCCTGCGCCACAAAGCGAAGCCACACTTCTACCGCGCGATATAGTTTCCGCAGGTCCGTGCTTGCCTTGACGATACGATCCGCCATGCGTGGATCCATTTCAGGAATTTGCTCCCTCGCCCACCCATAGGACTGTGCCACCTGTACCACAGCCCCAGGCAATGCCCGCATCAGGTCTCGGCGGCGCATAGACCCCTGGCGAACGAGTCGTACTCGACATCCCAACGCCTTACAGCGTTGGACTTGATGCGCTCGCAACGAGCCCGTTCTATGGTGGAGGCAATGGGTTAATCAAAGATTTTCCATTTGGGTGATCAGTAGTGCGACATCGATGAGCTTTTTTCCCTGGTTCATTGCCAGTCGTCGCAGCCGCTTGTATGCCTCCGCTTCGTCCANNCTGAAAATCTCGCATGAGTATGCCTTTGGCTTGTTCGATGATTTTGCGCTCGTTCAGTGCAATGCGAGTGGTGGTCAACTCTTGACGTAATTGGCGAAATTCGGCGTAGCGGAGTGCTGCGACTTTCAGGATCGGAGCGATATCCCGTGCAGCAATGCCATGGGCCACGTAAGCGGCAACTCCGGCGCGGATTGCGCGCCGCATGGTCTCTTCATCCTCGGGTGCGCCAAGAACGACCACGGGCAATTCCAAGGTTTCGCTAAGAAACACGATATGCTCGAGGACATCGCGTTCTGGAGAGCTCGCGTCGGCAATGATAACCTCCGCTTGGCATTCCTCCACCCGCTGCCAGGACAGCGCCTTCCACGACAACACCACCGGAACGCTGTGCCCCTCTTCGGTTAGTGCGGCGCGCAAAATCGCGGCGCGCACTTCATCATCATCAATGAGGACGATGCGGTACATGCAGATCAGGCGAGGAGACGAAGAACGGCGGCACGCACGATATCAGACTCGCCCACGGGCGGATCGATGACAATCGCACAATCGGGTAGTTCGCTCAACAATTCTTGCACAATCTTCGGGACATCATCACGTAGATGGCGCCCCCGGCTCCAAAAGAGGGGGGTGACCTGAAAACTCCGCGCTCCTTGGGTATAGGCGGCATGGATCGCCTCTGGGAGGCTAGGTGACCACATCTCCAGGTAGCACAGCACGATCAATCGCTCAGGATGCGCTGCCCGCAGGTCGGCTGCAATCCACTCGAATGGCTGACGCCAATCCGGGTCGCGAGATCCATGCGCGAGAAGCAGTTGCACGGCGTCGGTCATTGGCAACTCGCTCGGCAACTCGACGCCGGAACGGATATTTCTGGCAACCACGCCAACAAATCCCCCAATTCCACGACCGCCCCAATGATGAGCACTGCCGGACTGCCAATACCAGCGCGCTGAATGGCGGCAGGGAGTTCGCCCACTGTGCTGCGCAACTGTCGTTGTTCGAGGGTCGCCCATTGAATGGCGGCGGCAGGCGTGGTCGGGGAAAGTCCGCCCACAATCAGCCCCGCCGAAATGACCGCCACCTGGGCGATACCCATATAGATGACCAAGGTATCCGCAGCCTGAGCATAGCGGGTCCAGTCGATGGCGGTGGAATTGCGCGCCTGTTGCCCCGTACAAAAGAGTACCGAGCGACTGAGTTGTCGGTGGGTGAGCGGGATACCAGCATAGGCCGCTGCGCCCATACCGCTGGTGATGCCGGGGACGATCTCATAATCGATGCCGGCAGCCCGCAGAGCGAGGCACTCCTCGCTGCCTCTGCCGAAAAGAAAGGGATCGCCGCCCTTGAGGCGAACCACCCGCTGCCCCTGTTCTGCAGCGCGAACCATCTGTTCATGAATGAGCAACTGCGGAGTCGAAGTTTGCCCGCCCCGTTTGCCGACATCGACGCACTGGCATCTTTTAGGTGCGAGAGACAAGATCTCTGGGTTAGCCAACGCGTCATAAAAAATGCAGTCTGCCGCCTCCAAGCGCCGCGCTGCACGCAGCGTCAAGAGATCGGGATCGCCGGGGCCAGCGCCCACTAGGGAGACCAAGGGAGGGGAAAAAGATACGGTCATGAGAAAGGATCCTTCAGGCAGCAATGCGCGAGAATGTGTGGCGCAGAAGACCACGGGCGCTGGCGAGATCGCTACAACGTCCGCTCATCAGCAAGAGAGCCGCAGCTTGCTCGGCAAGTGGCCGCGGGAGAGGGTATTGGCCCGTCAATACCCCAAGGGTAAACGTACTCGTCGCGCTAACGGTATTCTCCGGTAGATCCGTCAATTGCGAGGTAGGCGCCTCGTCTTTGGTAATCAGCAATTTTGCACTTCCTTGCTGGCAAGCGAAGAGATCGGGACGGCGTTGTGGGTTGGCAAAAGGTTCTCCCTCGGTTGCGCGAAAGCACAGAGCCGGTATTCCCGTCAACGAGAAGAATTCTTGCAAACGCTGGAGGTAGGGCGGGTGGGTTACCGCCGCACAGACAACGGCCTCGTGCAGGGCAAAGGGGTGCAAAATCTTGAGCAGGGTATGCACGCTGGAGCGAATGCCCAAGCTCTCGCGCAGCGCGAAAATGCGCTGCAAGCCGGGGAGCCAGGCAGACAAGGGAAGATAGGCAAACCCTTGTAGATGCAGCAGGGTATCGACTTCGGCGAGATTGCTTGCCGAGGCCAAGCCCAACTGCTCGAAGATTTGCGCGCTATATACCGTAGTTTCTGTCATTGGATCCGGCGAAGGTGGCGATGGTACCGTAGTCAGATCGGGTCCGTGAACGACAACGGGAACGCCGCATCGGGTTAGGGTCAGTGCGAGCAGCGGCAGGAGGTTGGCGCGCCGTCTGGTGCCGTTGTAGCTAGCGAAGACCACGGGAAGCAAGCGACCGGGTCTCGATAGAAGACTCAAGTGGCCGCGCAGCGCATCGTGAAAGCCTTGCAATTCTTCTAAGCTCTCGCCTTTGATGCGATACGCCACCCAAAAAGCGCCGGCAACCAGCTCCGGCAGTGCCCCCTCGAGCCAGGCGGTAAAAAGCGCCTCTGCCTCTTTTCGGCTCAGATCCTCAGCGTGGTCGCGACCACGGGCAACGCGGCTTAGGTAGGATTTCCAGCTGTTCATGAGGCCTCCGCAAAACTGCTCTGCAATAGTTGCTGGATTTCTGGCTTGCAAGATCCGCACTCGCTACCAGCACCGCAGGCTCGCATTACCGCATCCAGCGTATTGGCGCCATTGATGATCACTTGTTGGATAGTCCTTTCATCCACGCCTTTACAGGCACAGATGCCGCGCGAACGCTGCCAGGCACCGAGATTCGCTGGCACTCGTGGTGCCAGGAGGGCGAGCCGATAAGATTCAATTTCGACGCCATCCAAGAGGAGCTGGCGCAGCCAGTCCAGGGTCTCCAGGCTACCCCATAGGCGTATGGCCACCAGGCGGCCGTCGTGAATGCGTAACCGTTTGCTGACACCATTGCGTGGATCTTCATAGAGCAGTGTTTCGGGCCCCGTCAGGGCAAGTGCTGCATCCCACCTTTCCGCCAAACTCTGTTTTGGCGCCTGTTCTGCAGCCACGCGCAAGAGAATGGCCGGGCCGCGCGGGGAAACAAGGGGCGTCATGCTCGCGTAGGGAAAGCCTTGCGCCAGTTCCCGGAGCAGGGAAGATCGATTGCCCTCGTCATCCTCCAACAGCACTGCCGCTTCCCACGGCAACTCCGCCTTGCGGATGCGGACTGCCGCATGTTTGAATTCCGGCTCGCCAGAATAGGGATCGATTGCCGGCAGGGTAAGGGCGTTGCAGAGTGCCGCCGGCGCATTGCGGACGCCAAAGTGCATTGGCGCGAAAAGAAGGCCGATTTGTAGGGTATCGTCTAGTCGAAGACGGTAGATGTTCGTGCCGCGACGACTTTCTACCACTGTTAACATCCCCTCGCTTACGGTAAACCGCTGGGCGTCCTGCGGGTGTATGTGTAGATAGGCCTCTTCGGCGCTGGCAAAGAGGCTGGGGACGCGGCCGGTACGCGCCATGCTGTGCCATTGATCGCGCAGGCGCCCAGTCGTCAAGCGTAGCGGGTAGCGCGCATCGATTTCCTCAACCACGCCCAAATGCTCTGGGGCATGAAACTGGGCACGGCCACTGGGGGTGGGGAAGATACCGTCGGCATAGAGTCTCTTTTTTCCGCTTTCAGCGCCTACAGGAAATGGCCATTGCTGCGGCCCTTGGGTATCTAAGATCGTCAGATCCAGGCCGCTGATATCGAGATCCCGCCCCTGGGTGCAGCGCCGATATTCGGCAAAGATGCTCGCGCTATCGGGAAAGGCGAACATCCGTGCCGATCGTTCCTGCCATGAGCGATCGCGTTGGTCAGGCAGGGGCACCGCTAAACGATCGAGAGCCAACCCGAGGGCATGGGCAAAGTCGCAAAAGATTTGCCAGTCTGGGCGTGCGGCGCCAGGGGCAGGAACGGCCGCCTGGAGGTGGGAGATGCGTCGCTCGGAATTGGTGACCAGCGCCTCGCGTTCCCCCCAACTGGCCGCCGGTAGTACCCAATGAGCAAAGGGCATAGTCTCACCATGGAGGTAGCTTTCCTGCAGTACGACATGTTTTGCATTGCGTAAGGCCCGCTCCACTTGTTGGCGGTCGGGCAGGGAAAGCACCGGATTGGTGCAGGTAATCCAGATCGCCGCCAAGTCTCCCCGTTCGAGGGCTTGATACATTGGCACCGCGGTAAGCCCGGGTTCTGGATGTAACGCATCCACACCCCAGAGTTCGGCGATGGCAGCACGGTGCTCGGCGTTTGCCACTTCCCGGTGTCCGGGAAGTAGGGCGGGCATGCCTCCCGTTTCGCGGCCGCCCATGGCGTTGGGTTGACCGGTGAGACTGAAAGGGCCAGCTCCGGGACGGCCAATCTGGCCGGTGGCCAGATGCAGATTGATCAGCGCGACATTGTTGTCGGTGCCGTGGGCCGACTGATTCAAGCCCTGGCACCAGAGGGAAAGGACGCTGGGTGCGGTGCCGAAGAGCTCGGCCGCCTGCCGCAGATCGGCTTCCGAGATGTTGCAAATTTCTGCAACCCGTTGCGGCGTATACTCTTGCACCCGTTGTTTGAGTTCCTGCCAGCCCTGGGTATGCTCGCGGATGAAGCTTTCGTCCACCCAGTCATTCCAGATCAACAGATGCAAAATTCCATGGAAAAGCGCAACGTCGGTTCCGGGGAGGATGGGTAGGAAAAGGTCGGCAATGCTGGCCGTTGCGGTGCGCCGGGGGTCAACGACGATGATGCGCAGTTCCGGCCGGCGAGCCTTGTGGGCTTCTATGCGACGAAAAAGGATGGGATGGGCGTAGGCGACATTTGCCCCGACGATAAACAAGCAATCCGTCGATTCCAAATCTTCATAGCTGCACGGCACCGAGTCCATGCCTAAACTACGCTTGTAGCCGGTAACCGCAGAGGCCATACAAAGACGGGAATTGGTATCGATATGGTTGGTGCTCAAAAAGCCTTTGGCCAACTTGTTGGCAACGTAGTAGTCCTCGGTGGGCAGTTGCCCCGAGACGTAGAAAGCGAGCGCTTGGGGCCCGTGATCCCGGTAGATTTCGGCCCAGGAGCTCGCGATATTGGATAAAGCCTGTTCCCAGTCGTGCTCCTGCCAATGCTCGCCATCCCCTCTGTGCAGCGGCATTGTGGCGCGACCAGAACCATGTACCGTCTGTGCCAAGGTCGTGCCTTTGCTGCAAAGCTGCCCAAAGTTGGCAGGGTGCTCGGGATCGCCGCGCACCCCCAGGATTTT
>DDOU01000061.1:8650-9335 GCA_002341825.1 Candidatus Igneacidithiobacillus taiwanensis
TGTTCACGAGACGGTCTCCGGCAAGCCCAGCCAGATCTCGTCATTTTCTGTCTTTAGCGGGAAGGTTTTTACACAGCCTTGGTCTGGAGGTAGCGCTTCCCCGCTCTCGAGATCGATTTGCCAGTTGTGCAGAGGGCAAAACACCGTCTTCCCCGATACGAATCCTTCCGATAGCGGGCCGCCGCGATGGGGGCAGCGGTTATGCACGGCAAACAGCACCCCCTCTTCATTGCACAACACGGCGATTTGCCCAGCGGGCGTCTCTACATATCGCCCCCCGCCCGACGGCACTTCGCTTACCCTTCCTAGAGGAAACCATTGCATTTTTTCACCCTCCTCAGGCGGAAATCCGCCGCAGTGGTGCGGCGTGAATGTCTACACGGCCGGAAACGGCTTCGGTCCATGGGTCTTTTTCCTGTGCCAGGGAAAAATCCAAGCGCTCCGCCAACTCCTTGCGCTGCTCGAGCTTGTCGATGACCTCCGCCTTGATGCGCTCCATTCCAACGCGCTCCACCCACGGTGCCGTGCGCTCCAGGTACTGTGCATCTTCGCGGTACATCTGCAGGAAGGCCTTGCTGATCTCGATGACCTCGGCCTCTGTTTTCACCTTGGCCAAGAGGTCGGCAGCCCGTACCTTCATACCGCCGTTGCCACCCACATAAATCTCCCAACCGGAATCGACGCC
>DDOU01000061.1:9352-10132 GCA_002341825.1 Candidatus Igneacidithiobacillus taiwanensis
CGGCAAGCTTGACCTTGTGGGGTGCCCACATGCGTTCCAGATTTTTTTCCAAGTCGATGGCAAGCTGGGTGCTATCCTGCACGCCAAAGCGACAGAACTCTTTACCAACACAAGACTTCACCGTACGCAGCGCTTTGCCGTAGGCATGCCCGGAGGGCATGTCCAGCTCTGCCCAGATCTGCGGCAACTTTTCCTTGGGAATTCCGAGCAAATCGAGACGTTGACCACCAGTGAACTTGACCATGGGTACCGCATGGCGCTCAGCGACCTCAGCAATGCGCTTCAGTTCTGCCGGCGTGGTCACCCCTCCGTAGATGCGTGGTATGACCGAATAGGTGCCATCCTTTTGGATGTTTGCATGGGCACGTTCATTGATGAAGCGCGCGGAGGGATCGTCCAAACCCTCGGCGGGCCAGGCCGTGCGCACATAATAGTTGACTGCTGGCCGACAGGTCGCGCAGCCGCCGGGGTTCCGCCAACCGAGGCTGCGGAAGGCTTCTCGTACGGAGAGCAGTTTTTGCTTGCGTATGGCGTCGCGCACCTCTTGATGGCTGTAGTCGGTACAGGCGCAGAGGGCCTTTTTCCGCGCGCTGCTGTCATACACACCGCCGAGGGTGCTGATGAGCAGCTGTTCGACGAGGCCGGTGCAAGAACCACAGGAAGCACTCGCTTTGGTGCATTTACGCACTTCCTCCAGCGTAAAGAGTCCCTCGCGAATCGCATGCACGATCTGCCCCTTGCTCACCCCGTTGCAACCGCAGATTTCGGCTGTATCCGGCA
>DDOU01000061.1:10269-12223 GCA_002341825.1 Candidatus Igneacidithiobacillus taiwanensis
AGTAGAATCCCCTTGATCTTGTTGTCTTGGAGAACGACTTTTTTGTAGATGCCTTGGTGTGCATCGAGCAACGTGAGTTCTTCGGTGTCGTTGCCCCCCAAAAAGTCTCCCGCGGAAAACAGCTCTACACCCGTCACCTTGAGCTTGGTGCTGGTGATCGAACCCTCGTAACGCATTCGCCCGTACTCGGCCAAATGATTGGCCGCCACCTTGGCTTGTTCGAACAGTGGTGCTACGAGCCCATAGGTCATACCGCGGTGTTGAACACATTCGCCGACGGCATAGATACGCGGGTCGTAGGTCTGTAAGGTGTCGTTCACCAAGATTCCCTGTTCGCAAGCCAGACCAGCAGCTTGGGCAAGCGCGATACGGGGGCGAATGCCCACGGTCATTACCACGATCCGCGCCGAGATGCTGCTGCCGTCCTGAAATTGCAAGCCTTCGACATGGTCTTTCCCGAGCACGGCGGCGCTTTCACGTTCCATGAGAAAACGAATGCCGCGTGCCTCCATTGCCTGTTGCAGCATAGCGCCGCCCCGCGCATCCAACTGCTTGTCCAAGGGCCAGGCACGACGATGCACTACGGTTACCCGCATGCCGCGGGCATTCAAGCCATGGGCGACCTCCAGACCGAGCAGGCCAGCACCGATGATGACTGCCTCTCCGCCCTCTGCACTGACTCGGGTCAGCGCCTCCACATCGCGCATATCGCGATAGCTGTATACGCCCGGGAGATCGTTGCCGGGGATGGGTGCCAGAGCGGCGGCCGCCCCGGTTGCGATCAGAATGCGATCGTAGGGAACGTTTTCACCGCTAGCCGTGATTACCCGCCGCCGCACCCGATCGATCTGGACTACTGGGCTGCCGGTATGCAGGGTGATGCCATGTTCCGCATACCAATCATGATCATTGAGGATGGTCTCCTCGAGGCGCATCTCGCCGGCTAGCACCGGGGTAAGCAAAATGCGGTTGTAATTGGGATGCGGTTCGTCGCCAAAGACGGTAATCGCATAGAGGTCCGGCGCCATCTTCAGCAGCTCTTCGACGGTTCGGATCCCCGCCATGCCGTTACCGATTACTACCAAGCGCGCTTTTGCTGCCTTCTTGCCCATTTTGCCGATTCTCCAAAGAAAAAAGGCGCAGCCAGCCACAAATGCTGACGACGCCTTTGCCGTTTCACACACTGACAATCGAAGGGATTGCCTCAAATTCTACTACAGCAAAGAGTGTGCCAATTGTTGGTTATTTATAAACAGGGGGTTGCGGAATTCGCTGATCTTGGCCTGCTATGTCATGGTGCGAAGTACGGTGCAACCTGCACCATTATGGTGAGAAATCAGAATGCCGCGGTCACAAAGACCCAAGCACCTTCCGTGTTCACTCCATAGTGACTACGGCGATAATCTGCGTATTGTACACCCGCACTCCAGTGCGCCGAAAAGCGGTGGATGGCCGACAGATCGATCTCGTGCCCGTAGTTTTCATTCTGGTAGGCGCTGCGAAAATCGTAATAGGTTGCTTGCAAGGCCGTGCCAAGCAGTTTTCCCTCAAGTGTGAGATAAAGACTGCGTAGGCCCTGTGGGGGAGTGGTGAGAAACACCTCGGCCCAGCCATTAAAGGCATGCTTGGTCGCCAATGGCGTTTGGAAGCCATAGGTGCCGCTGCGGTTGCTGCCCATCACCATGTAATTAGCGATGGCTCCTAGTCCGGCCCAGCGTACCCCGCTGCTAAGATGGTAGTACTGGGCGTTAATCAGGGAGCTGCCCGCATCATAGGGGAGCTGTCTGGCATAGCTAAAGTCATAGGGGATTTGCACCGTCGACGCGACAGGAATCACACCTTGAAAGCGAAGGCCAAGGGTCTGGCTATTGCAGATCTGGGCATTGCCAGACAAGAAACAGGCAGCGGCTCCCGGAATGCTGCTTTTTGCCTGGTTTCCGTACCAATAGCCAAA
>DDOU01000028.1:0-2137 GCA_002341825.1 Candidatus Igneacidithiobacillus taiwanensis
TTTTTTGCCTGCAGCAAAATAGAGGTGAAAGGCGCCGAGAGCCGCGATTGTCCCGAGGACCACCATGAGCCAGATATCCACGCCCAGAGCAGCAAAGCCCCCCATGCTGAAAACCATGGCATAGCCGCTGATGAGCAGGAGAAGCGCGGCAAAGATGCCGGCGAGGGAAAACCCCGCAAGGATCTTCTGCAGGACCTGCCAGGCTTGTGGACTCGGTTGCAGCTGCGACCAGCGCGGGAGCAGATAAAAACCCAGAAAGACCAAACCACCTACCCAGTAGAGGAGAGCGAAGAGGTGAAAAAACTGCCAGATGGCAAAGGGCGGCATGCATTCCTCCAAGAAAAAAGGGGCCCCAATAGGGGCCCCCAGCATACCGCAGTGCGCGCTTTTATTTGAAGCGCTTGCGGGTGTACAGATACATGACGCCAGCAATGCTCATGTAAATGAAGGGCAAAAAGAAAATAAAATCTTCGAGATGCATGGGTGAATCCTCCTAGCGTTCCGAGATACCTTGTTGCTTGAGTTCCTCATCCTGGCTGTCGAACATGGCGGCACCAGCAGCGGAGACGAGGACGATCATGGTTGTCCCGATGAGCCAAGCGAAATACCAGGGGCCGTAATCTCCCAAGATCACCGACAAGAACAAGGCGAGGCCAAGAATGACGGCACCAACGATGAAGGTCGTGAATCCTTTCATGGTCGTAGCTCCTCAATAAGCATGATCGTCTTGTGCGGCAGGGCTTTTCACCTTGCCGCGCATGACGCGAAAGCACCAAGTGGTATACGACAAAATGGTGGGGACAAAGATGACGGTGAAAATGGTCATCCACACCAAATTATATTCACTGCCAGTACCATTCCAGACGGTGATGCTTTGCGCAGGATTGTCGCTGGAGGGCATCAGGAAGGGGAACATGGAGACGCCGACGGTACCCAAAATGCCGATCCAGGCCAGAGCTCCCAACCACCAAGCAAGAGCTGCCTTACCCGCACGCATAGCCAAAGAACCGGCCACCATGCCCAGTACGCCAAGGGCAGGGACGAGCCAGAGGATGGGATTGGCTCCGTAGTTGCGTAGCCAGGCGCCAACCTCGCGACTGACATCTTGTGCCGCGGAGATATTGGCCGGCATGGCTGGATTGGCATTGTGCAACACATAACCTTCCATGCCCGAAACCCAGAAGCCGCCGGCAATGAAGAGCACCGCACTGATCAGCCCAGCTGCCGAACCGATCTTCTTGGCTCGGCTGTAGATGGGATCAGTCCCGCGGATCATCAGCATGGCGGCACCCTGATACAGGGCCATGCTCAGGGCCAGCACCCCGCAGAGAATCGCGAAGGGGTTGAGCAGATAGGAGAGGAAGGACTCAGTCTGGTAGTACTGACCATCCCAGCCAAAGTGAAAGCCAACACCCTGAAGGATGTTTCCGATGGCGGCGCCGTAGATGATCATCGGCAGGGCCCCGGAGATTAGAAAGGTCCAGTCCCAAGTTTCCCGCCAGCGTTCGGCCGGTACTTTGGAACGATATTCAAAGGCCACCGGCCGCATGATCATGCTGAACAGGAGCAAGATCATGACGATATAGAAGACCGAAAAGGAAGTGGCATAGAGGCTGGGGAAGGCGGCGAAAATGGCACCACCACCAAGAATGAACCAAACCTGGTTGCCGTCCCAGTGTGGGCCAACGATATTGAGGGCAGTGCGTCGTTCGGCATCGTTTTTGCCGACGAAGCGCATGAGAGCGCCGACTCCCATGTCCATTCCCACCATGATGGCCAAACCCATGAGCAGCACGCCCAAGAGTAGCCACCACAAAACTTTCAAGAAAACATAGGTATCCATTGTGTGTTACTCCTTCTGGGCGGGGCGGAAGCCCCGCCAGTGAACTCAACGACGATCCAGGCTGGGCTTGGCAAAGGCAGGCTTGCCGGCCATTCCACCCCCCACCGTAGCGCCTTCATCGTGGCCATGATGCTCCTGCGGTCCCAGGCGGGCGAATTTGAACATCAGGTAGAGCTCGGCAATGATGAAGCTACTGTAGAGCAGCACGAAGCCGATGAGGGAGAAGATCATATAGCCTACCGAATGACTGGAGGCGGAAACGAAGGTCGGCAACCAGCCATAGACGGTCCAGGG
>DDOU01000028.1:2173-7033 GCA_002341825.1 Candidatus Igneacidithiobacillus taiwanensis
CACACTCCACATGGCCAGTTTCAGTAGCAAGGGATGCCGCTCGATTTGATTCTTCAGGCTGTAGTAGGCAGCGAAAGCAAAGAGAACCAGCATAGCGAAGCCTGCTGCGACCATCAGACGGAAGGCCCAGAATTCTACCCAAACGTTGGGAATGGTGGCCTTGGCCGTTTTGTCGAGGACGCTCGGCAAGTTGCTGGCATCGACCTTGGCGAGATCCTGGTCAGGGGCGAATTGCTTGGCCAAGAAGCCATAACCCATGTCCTTCTCGTACTGCTTGAAGGTAGCCAAGGCAGCGGTGTCGTTGTGATCCGCGTTGTAGGCCTTCAGCGCAATCATTGCCTTGATACCATTCTCGATCTTGGGTTTGGCATCTTGCTCGAGTTGCCGAATGCCGGGAATGACCTGGGTTTCGGAGTGGGTGAGCAAGGGGGTCAGCACATAGGGAATACCGATTTCAAAGATATTTTTCTGCGCCTCTTGGTCGGGGAGGGCGATCAGGTTCCAGGGAGCAGAAACCGGATTGGGGTCGGTCTCCCAGATCGCTTCCATGGCAGCCAGCTTGGTCGGCTGGGAGTGGGCGACGATGTAGCCCAAGGCATCGCCGAGGGTGATGACGCCAACAGTGGAGATGACCCCGAAGATGCTGGCGATGCGGAAGGAGCGCAGGGCGAGGTCGCGATGCCGCTTGGTGAGCAGATAGTAGGCCGAGACTGCCATCACGAACATCGAACCGGTTACGAAGCCGGCAATGGAGGTATGGACGAATTTGGCCTGGGCATCGGGGTTAAAGATCAAACCCACGAAGCTGGTGAACTGCATACGCATGGTATTGGGATCAAAGGTGCCGCCCTGGGGATCCTGCATGAAGCCGTTGGCAATGAGGATCCACAGCGCCGAGAGGTTGGAGCCCAGGGCTACCAAATACGTAACCACCAAATGGGCTTTGGGGGAGATGCGATCCCAACCAAAGAACATGACACCAACGAAAGTAGACTCCATGAAGAAGGCCATGAGTCCTTCGATTGCCAGCGGTGTGCCAAAAATGTCACCCACGAAATGGGAGTACATGGACCAGTTGGTGCCAAACTCGAACTCCATGGTGAGGCCGGTAGCCACGCCCAACGCAAAGTTGATACCGAAGAGTTTGCCCCAGAACTGGGTCATTTCCTTATAGATGGGCTTCTTGGTGACCACATAGACGGTCTCCATGGTCGCCAAAATGAAGGTGAGCCCCAAGGTGAGAGGGACGAAGAGAAAATGGTAGAGAGCGGTTAGCGCAAACTGCAGGCGCGACAGCTCGACTACCGTCGGATTGATGATCATATCCATGGTTTACCTCCTATCACAACAAAACAGGGCCGGAGACGAGACGTTGTTGGGGCTCGTCCGTGGATGTCGCCGGGCTCTTTTTTACGGCTTCGTGTTGTAGGTATTGGGTACAGCGGGTGAACAAACCGGGGTCGCCGGAGCGTGACCAATGGCGTCGCAGTTCCTCCAGACTTCCCAAGCGCCGCCCACGGCTTTCGCGTGCGGGGTAGAGCAGGGTTTCGTCGGGCAGGTGCGCGAAGATACGCTGCAACTGGCTGCGTAGGGCGCTGCCGCGAGCTTTTCCCAATGCGCTGGGAAAACCGCCGGCAAGCAGCGTTTCGCCGGTAAAGATGCGATCTTCCCAGTGGTACATCACAGCGCATGGGGTGAGACCGGGAGTATGCAGCACGCGCAGGCTTTCCTCGCCGAAATAGAGCAGATCCTCGTGGCGAATGCGCATGTCGACGGCGCTGTCGTCGATGCTCTCTTGGGCGAGAATCCTCGCTCCCGATTGCTCCCGTAATAGTAGGGCAGCCTGCCGCTGCTCCGGCTCCCAATGTGTCTGCAAAACAAAGCGCAAGCGCAAACCACGACGCTGCAAAAATTCTTGCGCCTCACCCAGGTGGCCAAGGCGCAGGTCGATGGCTACCGCTTCGCGGGTCACCGGGTCGCCCAGTACATACGCGAGCTGTTTTTCCTTGCTTTCGTAGAGTTGGCGAAAAATCATNNATCCTCCTGCACACTTCCCCCACATTCGAGCAAAGGATGTGCCAAAAACGGAGCTTGTACTCTTCTTTGCTCTAGTCCTGTATTATTGCGGGGTTGGCAGGTGTTCTGGGGCAATATGCCGAGGGGATGGGTAAGGTTGGCTGCCAAATTTGACAGTTATGCGTAAATGTTCTGCTAAAATTGGCAGAGAGTGCTCCGGAGGTTCTCATGCATCAGCTGCGCCCAGAATTGACATCTTTGCTGGACTGCTTTGCCACCCCGGCGGTATTGCTCGAGGCCAACCGCCAGGTCTTGGCTGCCAATCAGGCCTATCGCAAGCAATTTGGCGACGGTAAGCCGCTGCAGGGCCGGCTCTGCAACGAGATCCTTGCGGCGGCAGGAATGGGCTGTGAGGAGGCAGGCAACGACTGCCCGTTGGAGCGCTGCCAACTCCATAGTGATGCCCAGCACGTGGTGCACATGCACGGGCAGCGCGCCCTGCGCATCGACCTTTTTCCCATCCGCAATGCCGAGGGGAAGCCCCGCTATTTTTTGGAGCTCTTGCAACCCGTGGCAACCCGCAGCGGCGATGCCGCTGGTCTTGTTGGCCATTCGCCCGCCATGGAAGAACTCCAGCGTCTCCTTCATCGCGCCGCGCCAAGCGAGATTCCCATTCTGCTGTTGGGGGAGTCGGGAACCGGGAAGGAATTGGCAGCAGCGGCCATCCACCAAGCCAGCGCACACGCAAAGGGCCCATTCGTGGTTCTCGACTGTTCGGGTTTGAGCGAGACCCTCTTCGAGAGTGAACTCTTTGGCCACGAGAAGGGTGCCTTCACCGGCGCGCAGAGCCGTAAGATCGGCCTTGCCGAAGCAGCCAATGGCGGTACCCTGTTTCTCGATGAGGTTGGGGACATCCCACTGTCCTTGCAGGTGAAACTGCTGCGCCTGTTGGAGACTGGAACCTTCCGGCGGGTGGGGGGCGTGGAGCCGATACAGTCGCAATTCCGTCTCATCTCGGCCACCCATCGCGATCTCGAGGCGATGAGTCGGGAAGGTACCTTTCGCCAAGATTTGTACTTCCGCATCAGTGGCTTTCCTATCGTTCTGCCGCCCTTGCGCGAGCGCCGGGAGGACATCCCACAGTTGGCCAAGACCCTGCTGCATCGGTTGGGCTTCGATCGTCTGCAACTTTCCGCCGACGCCGAGGCATTGCTCTTGGCTCACGATTTCCCGGGCAATGTCCGCGAGTTACGCAATATTCTGCAGCGTGCGGCGCTGCTTGCCGACGATATCTGGATTCTGCCGGAGCATCTTCCGAGCAACCTGCAAGCAAAGTCGACGGCAAGCGCACAGCCAAAGGCTGCAGCGCAGGCTCCCACCTTTTCCTCGCTGGTGCCCCTTGCCGAATTGGAGCAGCGCTACTTGCTCTGGGCGCGGGAGGCCTGTGCCGGCGACCGGCGCAGTCTGGCGCGCGCCCTTGGCGTTAGCGAGCGTACCTTATATCGTAAGTTGGAGTCTTTGACGGAGGAAACCTCCCATGTCGGCAGTGCCTGAATCCCTCCTCTTACCCCTGCATTGGCCCGAGGGCTTTTGGCAGCGGCCCTCGGCATCGGCGCGTGCACCCATACTGGTGCTTTTCCATGGTCTGGGGGCGCACTGGTCGGATATGCAGGCAGTGGGTGAGGCCATCGATGTGGAAAAGAAGCTCCACTTGATCGCCCTCGATGCCCCCCAGCGGCCGGTGCATCTCAACCGTGGCTATGTGATGCCTGCTTGGTATGACCTGTACGGTTTGGGACCGGACTCGGCAGAGGACGAGACCGGGTTGGCAGCCATGGCGGAGCGGCTGCAGCGCTTGCTCCTGCCTTTGCTACCGGGGCGGAATCTGCTGCTGGGAGGCTTCTCTCAGGGGGCGGCCTTATCGCTCTATTTGGGTACCCGGGCGCTGCTACCGGCGCGGGCGATCCTCGCTTTTAGCGGCTACCTGCCCCTGCGCCGGCAGACTCCCGAGGCGATTGCCGGCGCCCCCGCTATTTTCTGGGGGCACGGTACCCAAGACGACATTCTCCCCCTGCGCTACGCCCAGCTTGGGGAGGAAATCCTACGCAGCCACGGCTTCCGAGTACAGCGCCACGACTACCCCATCGCCCATGGCATCATCTCCGAGGAGATCGATGATGCCCGTAGCTTCCTGGCCGAGGTTCTGATTACCGCGCCTTAATCGCCAAAGACGAACTCGCCCAAACCCCAGCGCGCAGCCAGGGTTTCGGTGGCGTTGAGCAACTCTTCGGCGCGCGAGGGGTGGTTGACCGGCGCCTGCGCGATCCGTCGTAAAAGGCTGTCGCGGTCGCCGCCTTGGGCGAGGAGGGCGATGAGTTCGCCCGCTTCGTGGCCAACGATTTCGCCGCCCAAGACCTCGCCGCTGTCCATATCGGCAAGCAACCGCACAAACCCGCGGGTATCGTCCTGACCGAGAGCCCGGGGCGAGGTCTCAAAAGCCGCAAAGCCAACGGCGGGTTCAAAGCCGGCATCTTCGGCCTGCTCATCGTCCATGCCCACCCGCGCCAGCTCGACGGCCGAGTACACGAGTTCCGGCACCCAGAGTGGCTCGCGCTGCCTCTCGGCACCGAGGATGTTGTCGATGACGATGGTGGCATCCGCCAGCGCTTGGTTGGCATTCATGTAGGGGCCAACAACATCACCGATGGCATAGATACCCGGCTCTGCCGTTTGCAGCGTTTCGTCGGTTTGCACAAAACCTTTCTCATCCAAGACCACGGCGGTGTTCTCGAGGCCGAGATCGGCGGTGTGGGCACGCCGCCCGGTGGCAAAGAGCACCCAGTC
>DDOU01000028.1:7097-7751 GCA_002341825.1 Candidatus Igneacidithiobacillus taiwanensis
ACGCGGCTCGATGCCGAGCTCCTGTAGTGCCTCTTCCAGCACATCTCGCGACTGCTCGGAATAGCGGGTATGCGAAAGGGGTGCTGAATTACAGAGCCAGCGCACCTCTTTGCCAAGCTGCGTGAAAATATAGGCGAATTCGGTGCCGATGACGCCGCCGCCAACCAAGATGACGCGGTCACCAGTCGGTACGCCATCATCAAAAAGCATATCGCTGTGTAGCAATTTGCCCGCCTGCAATTTTGCCGCGCTTGGCAGATGCGGCAAAGAGCCGGTGGCAATGATGCTGTTTTCGCAGCCGATTTCCTCGCTATGGCCATCGCTGTCGATGCGGATGCGGCGCGCGTCGAGAAAACTGCCGGTGCCTTGGTAGAGCGCCACGCCCAAGCGTTTGAGATAGTCGACATAGCTCTCGCGCACGGTTTCGACCACCTTGCGCTGGTGCTGCCAAGCCTGTGCCATATCGCCGCGCAGGGCCGGGCCGACGATGCCGCGCTTGGCAAAGTGGCGACTGTTTTCGATCCAGCGGGCGCTTTCGTGCCAGTCCTTTTTGGGTACGCAACCGCGGTTGAGGCAGGTACCACCCCAGGTACCCCTCTCGATAATGGCAACCTTTTTGCCGCGCAGAGCGCCGAGAACCGCCGCCCGATAGCC
>DDOU01000125.1:0-1297 GCA_002341825.1 Candidatus Igneacidithiobacillus taiwanensis
TGGTCGGGGCGAGAGGATTCGAACCTCCGACATCCGCCTCCCGAAGGCGGCGCTCTACCAGGCTGAGCCACGCCCCGAAGTGCTAGTGGTCGCGATGGACCGCAAAATCCGCCAAGAACAGGAGGGCTTCTTTTTCCGCGCTTGCAGCAAAGCCCTGCAAACACATGGCCGCCTCCTCCGCAAACTTCTCGGCAGAGCGCAGAGTGTATGCAATGGCGTCGGTCTTGGCAATGATCTCGAGCACCTGCGGCAGATGCTGCCGCGTCTCGTCGGCCAGGGCGGCCCGCAAAATGGCCTGATCAGCGGCACTGCTATTGCGCATGGCATGGATGAAGGGCAAGGTCGCCTTGCCGTCGGCCAAGTCATCGCCACGGTTTTTGCCCATGCTTTCGGCCTCTGCTTCATAATCGAGGGCATCGTCCATGAGTTGGAAGGCCGTACCCAGAAGCCTACCGTAGTCCGCTAGAGCTTGTTCCTGGGCCGCATCCATCCCATTGATAATGGCCGCCAGTCGCGTCGCTGCCTCAAAAAGCTTGGCGGTTTTAGCCGCAATCACGGCAAAATAGCGCTCGGGATCGAGGTCGGCATCGTTGGCATTTTCCAGCTGCGCGACTTCGCCCTGCGCAATGACGCTGGTAGCCTCGGCCATCGTCGCCATGACCCGCATATCGCCATCCTGGACCATCATTTCAAAGGAGCGGGCGTAAAGAAAATCCCCAACCAGGATTGCTGCAGCATTGCCCCAGAGCTGATTGGCGGTAGCGTTGTTACGGCGCAGCTCGGAACCGTCGACAACATCATCGTGGAGCAAGGTGGCGGTGTGGATGAATTCGACGACCGCCGCCAAGGGGATCGGACGAGCACTGCGGTCACCCCCCATGCGGGCGGCGAGCAAAAGGAGAATGGGGCGAAGCCGCTTGCCGCCCGCATTGACGAGGTAAGCGCCCATGGCCGGAATGGTGGGCACGCCCGATTGTAATTGTTCCTGGATAACGCGGTTGACGGCTAGCATGTCGGCATGGACGAGTTCTTTGACGCCATCAAAATTCATCCTGGTCTTTCTCCTCGCCGCCGCTCACCCCTATGGTGCGCGCAAAAGTCTCGCGATTGTCGATAGCGGAGCGCGTGCTTGTCAAGGAAACCAGGCGCGCCGCTGCCAGCGCATCCAAACCCCGCGGCCGAGGGTCCACGCCATACTGCCCGACCACAGCAGCAGGGCCGCCCAGCCAGCCAAATGGCCCAAGTTTACGAGATCGTCAAAGTGCAAGACTCTTCCGCCCTGTAAACAAGCCAAGGC
>DDOU01000125.1:1330-9433 GCA_002341825.1 Candidatus Igneacidithiobacillus taiwanensis
AAAAAGTCGATGCTCGCGAGCAGAACCGGAACGAGAAGCAAAAGGGCGAGCCCAAGCATCCCGGCCATGGCCGCCAAGAGCATATTGCGAGCGCCCGGCGAAAGCGGCTCCCAACGCTGCGCCTGCCCCAAGGCAAGCGCAGCAAAACCAGCGCAGCCCATGGCAATCCACCAGGGCGCCTGAGGTACACCGGTCAAACCATGACGCCGCACGCGCAGGATCGCCAGCACGGCGACGACAACATAGAGCAGGGTTCCGACAAGGGCAGCCAAGAGCACCAAGACATATCCAAGCGCGCGCTGAGAGGCGATGACCGCACTCGTTGCCGCGGCCAAAGCAAAAATCGCGGCCGGCAATAAAAACCAGGCACCGCTCAGCTTAGGCCAAGCAATACCAAAGCGGCGCAAAGACCAGAGCAGGCGAAACAGCAGCAGGAGGCTAAATAGCCAAGCCAGGGCCAGCAGGATTTGCGCGCCTACGGCAATATCTGCCTGCAGATGCATGAACGCCGAGCTCAATACCGCAAAGCCCAGCGGCAAGGTCATGAGCCCAATTTCGGCATCGACGGCACTTACCCGCAAACAGGCCAAGTATCGTTCTCTTGCCCTCGGGTGGCGCAATCGCCAAGCATCTTGCAAGGGAATCCACAGCGCCTGCAGACAAGCAAGCAAGAGCAGCAGCGGTGCCACAAAGCCCAGACCACAATCAGTAGCGAGGACCGAGGCCCCAGCCGTAGCCATGACCACCCCAAAGGGGAGTTTGTGATGCCAGGGGCAAGCTGGGGAGGTATTCGCTTCGGCAACCATGCCTTATGGCAGCCCAAAGCGGCAAGCATGTCAAATCACGACGGCTGCCCCCTTTTGCAGAGGCTGGTCTTTACCTACACTGGGCACATTATTTTTACAGCGAGTTCCCGTATGCGCGCCAGCCAGTTGTTCCTACCCACCCTCAAGGAGACCCCCGCCGAGGCGGAACTGGTCAGCCACCAGCTACTTTTGCGTGGTGGTTTCATCCGCCGTCTGGCTTCCGGGCTCTACACTTGGCTGCCCCTCGGTTTGCTGGTGCTGCGCCGGGTAGAGGCCGTGGTGCGCGAGGAGATGGAGCGCGCCGGCGCCCAGGAAATCCTCATGCCAGTGGTACAGCCAGCGGAGCTCTGGCAGGAATCCGGGCGCTGGGAAATGTACGGGCCGGAGCTCCTGCGCCTCAAGGATCGTCACCAGCGCGACTTTTGCCTCGGCCCCACCCATGAGGAAGTGATCAGCGACCTGGCGCGACGGGAATTGCGTTCCTACCGGCAATTGCCCATCAACCTGTACCAGATACAAACGAAGTTTCGCGACGAGATTCGTCCCCGCTTTGGGCTGATGCGGGCGCGGGAATTCCTCATGAAGGATGCCTACTCCTTCCACATCGATCAGGCCTCTCTGCAGGAGACCTACCAGGCGATGTACGATGCCTACAGCCGCGTTTTTGCGCGACTTGGTCTCGAATTCCGCGCCGTCGATGCCGATACCGGCGCCATTGGCGGTAAGGCCTCGCACGAATTCCATGTGCTCGCGGACTCTGGCGAGGATGCGATCGTCCACTGCTCTGCCTGCGACTACGCGGCCAATCAGGAGCTTGCCCGCAGCGCTCCCGACCCGCAGAGCAGCGCGGCGCCGCTCCCCGCCGAGCGCGCCAGCACCCCGGGTATCCGCAGCGTCGAGGCGCAGGCCAAGCAACTCGGCATCACGCCCGGGCAAGTAGTGAAAACCTTGCTGGTCATGGCCGACGACACACCCCACCTGCTCCTGTTGCGTGGCGACGACGAACTGAATTTGATCAAAGCCACCCACGCCCTCGATGCGCAATCCCTGCGCCTGGCAACGGCCGAAGAAACGCAAGATCTACTCGGGATTCCCTTTGGCTTCATCGGCCCCAAGGACCTGCCGGTGCCGGTACCGATCCTTGCCGATCACCGTGCCCTGGCCCTGCACAACTTCAGCACTGGCGCCAATGTTGTCGACGAGCACTGGCTCAACCTCAACTGGGAACGCGACTTGCCGCGTCCGCCCGCTGCCGATCTGCGCAACGTCCAGGCTGGCGACGCCTGCCCCCACTGCGCTACGGGCGTGCTCGGCATTCGCCGCGGCATCGAGGTCGGCCATGTCTTCCAGCTTGGCACACGCTACAGCGAAAAGCTTGGGGTCAAGGTCTTGAATGAGGCGGGCAAGGACCAGATCGTCCTCATGGGCTGTTACGGTATTGGGGTTTCTCGCATCGTGGCTGCCGCCGTCGAGCAGAATTTTGACGAGCGCGGCATCTGCTGGCCGGCGGCCCTAGCACCCTTCGATGTCGGTATCGTTGCCATCCAGGCCAAGAAATCACCAGCGGTACTCGCCGCCGCCGCGGCCATGACGGCGCAGCTCGAAGCGCAGGGGCTAAGGGTTCTGCTCGATGATCGCGACGAGCGGCCCGGGGTCCAGTTTGCCACCCTGGACTTGATCGGACTGCCGCATCGCTTGGTCATCAGCGACAAGACCTTGGCGCAGGGCGTTTGGGAATATCGGGCGCGGCGCGAAAGCGATAGCCGCTTGCTGAGCGAGGCCGAGGTCGTAGCCCTCTTGCTGGGAGAACGAGCATGAGCTTCCAAAAAATACTCGTTGCCATCGATTTCGGCTCGACTGTAGCGGAGCTCCTGCATCATGCCGAGGAAGAGGCGCGACTACACCAAGCGCAACTCACCCTCCTCCATGTTTTTGATACCCAAATCATGGAGCTGCAGCTACCCGAGGAACTCCTGCCGAATTCTCTCGAGATGCTGCAGCGCCTACGCAGTTTGGCCCAGGAGCGGCTGGAATCCCTGCAGAAGTCCCTCAGCCTGGCAACGGATGCGGTGCTGCTGGAAAAATCTGGAAACATAGGGCGGAATATTTGCGGCTACGCGAGCGAAAAGGGCTTTGATCTCATCATCGTCGGCAGCCAAGATCAAGGAGCGATTGGTCGTCTACTCCTTGGGTCGGTGGCGACGTCGGTAGTACATCATGCCGCCTGCCCGGTCTTGGTATACAAAAATAGCGCGAAAGCCTAGGTGGCAGCCGGGCTTTGCTGCGCCGCCCAAGCGCTGATTTGATCCACCATTTGTTGGGCTGCGGCATTCATGGCAGCAGCCCCACCGGCCGGCCCCGGCTTGGGTAGAGCCGCGGCCACGACAAAGGATTTCTGCGCCAAGACCCGATAATCCTTGGCCTCGAGCAGGGTGGCGGTGCAGGCAATCCGCGCCTCTCCCTGCTGCGCCGACGAATAGTCGATCACGAAATTTTGTAGTCCCAGCTGCAGCAAGAGTTCCGGCCGCCCAGCCTGTCCCGGCCCGAGCACCGCCCGCCAGTCCCCTTGCTGTTGCAAGCGCTGCACCAGTAGGGTCGCGAGCATCTGCCCCGGCGCCGCCGCCCAGCGGGCGTTATTGTAGGGGTAAAGCGCCTGCGGATCGGCATACTGCAAGCGGTAGAGCAGTTCCGGGGCGGCGAGCCAACTTGGGGCGGTAACTGCCTCCAGGCGTAGCACACCAGCGCGGGGCGCGGCATGGGCAGCGACCGGCGCCGTAGACGATTGCAGGGCATAGGGCTGCTGCCAAGCCGGTGCCGATGCGCAACCGGCAAGACCGACGCCAACAGCAAAGAACCCAGCCATTCGAAAAAAGCGACGCCAATGCCAAACATTCATGGATGCGCTCCCGCAAAACCCGCCTGCCCTGGACCCGCAGGGGCTGCACGCTTACCCAAGAGCAAGCTCTGCGGATTCTGACGCAGTTCCTGACTCAAGGCACCAAGATTCTCGCTGCTTTGCACCAGGTTTTGGGTGAGAAGATTGAGTTGCGGCAAGGTTTGTTGATTGAGGATATCGACACTTTGTTGGCCCGAGCTCGCCAACTTGCGCAGAGCAATGCTAGTACCATCGAGCTGCTGCAGCGGCTGCTGCGCCGACACCGCGAGTTCGTCGAGATGCTGCACCAAGCGTTGGCTCGATTGTATGGTGGAGCGGGTAGCGGCAATGGTGGCGGGCAACTCCGCCAAAGCCGGCCGCAACGCTGCCTCGAGCTCTGCCAACTCTGCCGTGGCCTTGTCGATGTTGACCAAGGCGGCAGAAAAATGACGCTGATTCTGTTCGTCTAGAAGATCGTTCATGCGCATTGCCAGCTCATTCCCCTGGTTGACCAAGGACTCACCGCTGCGCGATAGCGCCTGCAGAAAACTGGGACGCATGGGAATGACCGGCACCTTCCCCGGCTGCGGAATGAGAGGCGCAAAATTCGTTCCGGCATCGCTCAATGAAAGATAGCTGAGGCCGGTCACCCCCTGGGGCTCCAATTCGGCAAAGGTCGCGTGGGTGATGGGCGTCTTCGCATCGATACTGATCTGCACCCGCACCATGCGCGGATTTTCGGGATCAAAATCGATGGCCTTGACCTCCCCCACCCGCACGCCTTTGAAGCGCACTGGTGCCTGCACGGTCAGGCCGGTAACGCTGTAGGGGGAGACGACGTAATACTCCTTGCCAACGGGGGTGGAATGGTGCATCCACAAGCCAGCCAACACCAAGGCAGTACCCAAAACCGCAATGAACGCAAGGGCGATCAGCGCATGTGCCCGACTTTCCAAACTCCCTCCGCAGAAATTGACTTGCCCTGGTCGGCGTGCCTAAATGTAGCAGGTATTCTGGACGATTCCCATGCACTTCGACACCCTACGCCAAACCATGATCGATACCCAGGTGCGCACCTGGGAAGTCTTCGACCCCAACGTCCTACGCGTCTTGCAACAGGTCAAACGCGAGCAGTTCGTGCCCGCCCACCTGCAAGAGTTGGCCTTTGCCGATTATGAGATCCCTCTCGACCATGGCGAGCGGATGTGGACTCCCAAAATGGAAGCGCGGGTGTTGCAGGAGCTCGACATTCAGCCTGAGGATCGCATTCTCGAGGTTGGCACCGGCAGCGGTTACTTTACTGCCCTGTTGGCGAGCCTCGGTGGCGTGGTGTACAGCGTCGACGATCGTGCCGATTTTGTAACGTTGGCGGAGGCGCGTTTGCAGCGACAAGGCATCAATAATGTGCATCTGCAGGTTGGCGACGCTTCGGCAGGTTGGTCAGCGGCTGCACCCTACGATGTCATTGTCCTTACCGGCGCGCTCCCCCAGCTACCCAAGGGCTTCCGCGAGCAGCTGCGCCCGGGCGGACGCCTTCTCGCCCTCGAGGGACAATCGCCGCTGGTGCGGGTACGGCGCTACCGCCGTGGCAGCGATGCGAGCCTGCGCGGCACGGATCTCTTCGATACCGACATTCCACCCTTGCGGCACTCACCAACCCGAAGCTTCCAGTTTTGAGCGTGCGCGTGCGGGCCCAACGGAGCGTCGTCCTCGCTATCGACCTGCAGGACAAGCTTCTCGCCATGCTCGGTGCAGAGCGGCGGCAAGTATTGCTGCAAACGAGCACCCGACTGCTCGACAGCGCCCGCGCTTTGGACGTCCCCATCTTGCTCTCAGCACAGTATCCTCAGGGCTTGGGTGCTCTCGATCCGTGCCTGCAGCGCTTTGGCGAAGCAATCGCCAAGACCGAATTCTCCTGCTATGCCAACCCGGCATTGCGTAGCACTCTCCGCGCCCAGACCGAACGCCGGCAAATCTACCTCCTTGGCGTCGAAACCCACATCTGCGTTCTACAAACCGCCCTCGATCTGCAGGCAGCAGGCTGGGAAGTGGCGGTAGTCATCGACGCCGTTGCCAGCCGCGATCCGCAGCAGCAAACCTGGGGCCTCGAGCGGCTACGCCAGGCCGGGGTTACGTTGCTGAGTAGCGAGGCCTTGTTTTACGAATGGATTGCCGACGCGGCCGATCCGCGCTTTCGGCAACTTGCTCCGGCCTGGCGCTAGTTCCCATGGCCCATCGCTACGAAGTCACTCTGCAACCCAGGCAGCACCTCCTGCAGGTCCGCCTGCAGATTGCCGCACCCGACCCCGATGGGCAAATCCTCGCCCTCCCCGCCTGGGTTCCCGGCAGCTACACCGTACGCAACCTCGCCCGTCATATCGTTCAGCTCACCGCCCACAGCGCGGGGAAAGTGCTTGCCGTAGAGAAAATTGACAAGGACCGCTGGCGCCTCGCGCCTTGCTCCGCCCCGCTGCAGGTAGAGTACAACGTCTATGCCTTCGATAAGTCGGTACGAACCGCTTACCTCGATGATAGCGGCGGGTTTTTCAACGGCCCGGCAATCTTTCTGCGTGTTGTCGGTCAGGAAGCAGAGGAGCACGAACTCCGCATTTCTGGCCCGGACGACTGGCAGCTGGCAACGAGTATGGCGCGGCAGAGTGGTGCCGCCTGGTCTTGGGGCATATTTTCTGCCGAAGACTATCGCGGCTTCTGCAATCACCCCCTGCTCTGCGGACTCCTCGCCCGGGTCGACTTCTCTGCGGGCGAGATTCCGCATCACCTCGCCCTCCACGGTCATCCAGAGGCGACTTTGCTCCGCTTGGGAGAGGACCTTTCCGCGATTTGCGCTTACCAGCAGGCCTTCTGGGGAGAAAGCCCATTTTCCCGGTACCATTTTCTCTGCCTCGGTAGCCAGAATGGCTACGGCGGCCTCGAGCATCAGGCCTCCTCCGCCCTGCTCTGCAAGCGCACGGATCTCGACGGCAGCGACCCCAGCGGCTACCGCGACTTTTTGGGTCTTGCCAGCCACGAATACTTCCACTCCTGGCTCGTCCAGGGTATTCGCCCGGCCGTGTGGAGCGAGGGCTACTGGGAGGGCGAAAACGCCAGCCGGGATCTCTGGATCTTTGAGGGGATCACGTCTTACTACGACAGCCTGCTCCTCTGTCGCGCCGGTTTGTGGAGCGCTGACGAATACCTACAGGAACTCGGACGCGAAATTACCCGCCTCGCTCGCCGCCCGGGCGAAGCCTTGCAAAGCCTTGCCGAATCCAGTGCCGATGCCTGGACCAAGCTCTACCACCCGCACCCCGGTGCCGCCAATTTTGAGATCAGCTACTACAACAAGGGCGCTCTCGCCGCCCTCTGCCTCGATGCCCGCCTGCGCGCGCATGGCAGCGATCTCGACCAAATCCTCCGCATGCTCTGGCAGGATTATCGACAGCGCCCCTTGCCCGAGGGGGAGATCTTTTCTTGGCTCGCGGACAAGATCCCTGCCGCCACCCTTGCAGAACTGCGTAGTTGGATATTCGAAACCCACCCCCTGCCGCTTACCGAATGCTTGGAATATCTGGGCGTTGCCCTGTGCTGGCGGGCCGCCGCTGGCGCGGCCGATCGCGGCGGGGTGGCCGCAGAGGGTCAACGGCTCGCGCTTGGAGCCACCTGGAAAAAAGCTGCACTGGGGGTCGAACTCACCTTTGTGCGCAGCGGCAGCCCGGCCGAGGCAGCCGGGCTGTGCCCCGGAGATCGCCTCCTTACCCTTGATGCGGAAGAAATCCATAGCGACGCATTGCAAGCCCAACTAGATCGCGTTGGCTCGCCGGTTCCTCGAGTGTTGCACTATTTGCGCGATGGTCGCTTGTACAGCTGCACCTGTACCCCAGCTCCCGCCCCTCTCGATACCGCTTACCTACTGCCTCTGGAAGATACCGATGCCAGTCAGCGTCGCGCTCGCTGGCTGACGCCAGAGCAGGCTCAGACCGCGGGATAATCGCGGCGAATGCGCTCCACGCGCAGTGCTTTGCCGGAGCTCGTGTCGACCTCGACCAGCAGCCCACAAAGGCTAGCCACACCCTCTGCCACGGGTGCTTTGGCAGGCATGGCATCGATGAAGCGTCGCTTGGCGATTTCGCGATCGACACCAATGATCGACTCGTAGCAGCCGCACATCCCGGCGTCGCTCTGATACGCCATGCCCCCGGGAAAGATGCGCTCATCCGCCGTCGGTACATGGGTATGACTACCCACGGCAAGGCTGACGCGGCCATCGAGATGCCAAGCCAGGGCATACTTCTCGCTGGTTGCCTCGGCATGAAGATCGACCAGAATCACCGAGCAGTCGGCCAGGGCGCCTTGCAGGGCAGCATCGGCGGCACGGAAGGGGCAGTCGTAGATGGGATGCATGAAGAGCCGTCCCATGAGGTT
>DDOU01000099.1:0-522 GCA_002341825.1 Candidatus Igneacidithiobacillus taiwanensis
TGGTATCGGTAAAGCGAAAATCAACGAATTTAACGTCTTTGTCGGCGATCAACTTCAGCACGTCTTGCGGGCTGTACCCCATGCGATTCTCCTCCACTAGGCTGGTTGGCAAAATTAGCCCCTGTCGGGACTGCTGTGCGAAGAGTGTACGGCGGATTGCGCGGTACGCCTAGGGTCTGCCAGCGCAAAGGTGCTATGCTGCAGATAGGAATGAGGAGACAAGCCATGCAAAACGAAGAAATCCTGGCCCGCGCTGCCGCCCGCGCACAAGGGAAGCTCCATGCCGGAGACCTCACCCCCGAAGAGGCACATACCCTGTTGCAAGAGCATCCCAAGGCAAAACTGGTGGACGTCCGCTCCCACCCCGAGTTGGAGTTTTCGGGTTTCGTTGCCGGCTGCTGCCACGTTCCCTGGCAGCTTTACCCCGGCATGGTTCCCAACCCCGACTTTGATGAGCAGATCCGTGCCGTTGCCGAGCCCGATGATCTACTCCTGCTGCTCTGCCGCACGGGGGGCCGCTCC
>DDOU01000099.1:563-1511 GCA_002341825.1 Candidatus Igneacidithiobacillus taiwanensis
ATCCTTGGCGGCTTTGACGGCAAACCCGACTCCCAAGGCAAGCGCGGCACGGTAGAGGGATGGAAGGCCAGCGGTTTGCCCTGGCGCCACCCCTAGAGGTTCAGATTTGGCAGGCGGGACAGAACAGTGCCGCCTTGCCGCCCACCACTACCGACGCCAAGGCACCACCACAAGAAGGGCAGTGGCCGTCTTCCCGGTGGCGGGTGAGGAAGGTCTTGGGTAGCAACGGCAGCTTGGCCTGGGAGCGCAGGGCGCGCTGCAAGACTTGCGGAATCTGCGCCAAGAAGCGCTCGCGCTCTTCTTCACTGAGACTCGGCACCAAGCGATCCGGGCGCAGGCGCGCCTGGAACAGGATCTCGTCGGCCCAAATGGGGCCGATGCCGGTCACAAAGCTGTCGTCGAGCAACACATTGCGCAAGGCGCTACGCCGCCGCGCCAAGGATTCTCGCAACTGCGCCAGCCCCTCGGCAGGGACCAGCAGCGGATCGGGGCCCAGTTTGGTAAGAAAATCGACATCACTGGTTTCATCCAGCAAACGCAGGCGCGTACCCAGCTGGGTACCCTGCAGACGCAAACGCAGATGGGCATTGATCGCCAGTTCCAGGCCGGCGCGGCTCTCACCGGCTTCTTCCGTGGCAGGTCCGCGCTCGAGTTCCATGGTCAGCTCACCACCCAACTGCAGGGCAAGGATCTCGCGACGGTCGAGCTCGCAAAAGATCTGCGTGCCATAGCGATGGATGTCGGAAATTTCCTTTCCCTGCAGAGCGTCTTCGGCAAGTCCACCCGCCTCGGAGAGCAATTCGCCTTTCGCATTTTGNNGCCACCCAATTTTTTGCCAAGGACCATGCGCTGCAATTTTTGTTTGAACAACTCGATTTCGGGCAATTCTGCCATGCTCGTCCACTCTCGGTTTTGGTCTTGGCATCTAGTGTAGCGCGCTCTCTCCCG
>DDOU01000099.1:1556-2204 GCA_002341825.1 Candidatus Igneacidithiobacillus taiwanensis
CCATGAGCGTACCCACCGCCATCGAAATTCAGGTCGAGACGCGCTACCTGCCGGAGCAATCGAGTCCGGAACAAAACCATTACGTCTTTGCCTACCAAGTGCGGATCGAGAACCGCGGACCGCGCAGCGCGCAGCTACTGCATCGCCATTGGATCATTACCGATGCCGAAGGCCGGATTCAGGAGGTACGCGGCCCTGGCGTGGTCGGCGAGCAACCGAATTTGGCGCCCGGCGAGCACTTTCAGTACAGCAGCGGCACCGTCATTCCCACCCCCGTTGGCAGCATGCATGGCAGCTACCAATGGGTGAGTGAAGACGGCGAGGATTTCGAAACCCCTATCCCAGCTTTTCGCCTGGCCGTGAGCGACGTGCTCCATTGAGCAAGCGTAGCCTGCAGCGCGCCTATGACCTTTGGGCGCCGATCTACGACCGCGCCGTCGTTGGTTTTTCGCGCGGCCCCCGCGCCGCCAACATTGCGGAAATTCCGTCCACGGCAAAGACCATTTTGGTGGTTGGTGCGGGTACGGGCTTGGATTTGCCGCTGCTACCGCCACAAGCGCTCTGCGTTGCCTTGGATATCAGCTGGGCCATGCTCTCCCGCGCCCGCAATCGGGCCGGTACGGCGCAGCTCCTGCAGGCCGATGCCGA
>DDOU01000099.1:2326-3711 GCA_002341825.1 Candidatus Igneacidithiobacillus taiwanensis
TTCGACAAGTTTTTGCGCCCGGGCCAACACGCGCCTCTTCGGCGCCTACTCGCTCCCCTTTCGGGGGCAGTTGCCACGCGCACCGATTTGGTCTTTGAAGATCTCCTGTGCCAGCATCCGGAACTACGACTCGAAAGCGACCTACCCGCCGCCGTTGGCGGCTGGTTTCGCCGCCTGCGGCTGCAAAGGCAACAGACCTAGCTGCCCGCCACCATTCAATTTGCGCTGCGCGCCGCTTTTTTGCGTTCGTTCTCGGTGAGGAAGCGCTTGCGAATGCGAATGGACTGCGGTGTCACCTCGACGAGTTCGTCATCGGCCAAAAACTCTACCGCAGCTTCCAGGGTCATTTTGATGGGTGGGGTAAGCATGATGTTCTCATCGGAACCCGAGGCACGCATGTTGGTGAGCTTCTTCTCCTTGAGGGGATTGACCACCAAGTCGTTGTCGCGGCTGTGGATACCGATGACCATACCTTCGTAGACCTTGTCACCGGGACTAACGAATAAGCGCCCACGTTCCTGCAAATTGAAGAGCGCAAAGCCAACCGCCTCGCCCTCCTCTGCAGAGATCAAGACACCATTGTTGCGCGCCGGGATAGGGCCTTTCACGGGGCCGTAGCCATCAAAAATATGGCTGATGACCCCCGTGCCCGAGGTCGCTGTCAAAAATTCGGTGTGAAACCCGATCAAGCCACGGGCAGGGATTCTATATTCCAGACGCACGCGGCCTCGGCCGTCGGGCTGCATGTCTTGCAAATCGCCACGGCGGATACCCAAGCGCTCCATGATCGTGCCCTGATGCGTCTCTTCCACATCCACCGTCAGCGCCTCGTAAGGCTCCTCCCAAACTCCATCCACCTGCCGCTGGATCACCCGTGGCCGCGATACGGCCAACTCATAGCCTTCGCGACGCATGTTTTCGATGAGTACCGTGAGGTGCAGTTCACCGCGCCCCGAGACAAGAAAGACGTCGGGGTTCTCGGTATCAGCCACGCGTAATGCCACATTGGTGAGCAATTCTTTGTACAGACGCTCCCGCAGCTGGCGGCTGGTGACAAATTTTCCCTCTCGCCCGGCAAAGGGGCTGGTGTTGACCTGAAAGGTCATACTGAGGGTGGGTTCGTCGATGGGCTTCCAAGGCAGGGCTTCCGGCGCCTCGGGGGCGGCTATGGTGGCACCAATGCTCGGGCTCTCGATGCCGGTAATGGCAACGATGTCTCCCACCGATGCACCCTCCTCCCAGGGAACCCGCTTGAGGCCATCAAAGCCCAGCACCTGGAGGATCCGCGCCTTGCTTTGCTTGGCCTCCGCCCCTTGGATGAGGACGACATCCTGACCCGGGCGAATCCGTCCGCGGCGTACCCGACCAATGGCAATCTGCCCCAC
>DDOU01000099.1:3805-3976 GCA_002341825.1 Candidatus Igneacidithiobacillus taiwanensis
CCCTCGCGTACTCCAGGATCCTCGCTGGCATAGCCCTGCAGACCCGAGGCATACATCACCGGAAAGTCGAGCTGCTCCTCGGTCGCGCCGAGCTTGTCGAAGAGGTCGAGGGTGGCGCTGATCACATAGTCCGGTCGTGCTCCGGGACGGTCGATTTTGTTGATGACGACG
>DDOU01000099.1:4003-4284 GCA_002341825.1 Candidatus Igneacidithiobacillus taiwanensis
CGGGTAACGAAACGCGTCTGCGGCATGGGCCCTTCGACAGCATCCACCAAGAGCAAGACTCCGTCTACCATGCCCAAAACCCGCTCCACCTCGGCGCCAAAGTCGGCATGGCCGGGGGTGTCGACAATGTTGATATGGGTATCGCCCCACTGCACCGCCGTATTCTTGGCCATGATGGTAATGCCTCGTTCTTTTTCGAGGGCATTACTGTCCATGACCCGCTCTTCCACCTGCTGGTGAGCGGCAAAGGTGCCGGACTGGCGCAAAAGCTGATCGACCAG
>DDOU01000174.1:0-291 GCA_002341825.1 Candidatus Igneacidithiobacillus taiwanensis
CTTTACGCCCAGTAATTCCGATTAACGCTCGCACCCTCCGTATTACCGCGGCTGCTGGCACGGAGTTAGCCGGTGCTTCTTCTTGGGTTCACGTCAACAGCAGACCATATTAGGATCCACCTTTTCGTCCCCCACGAAAGAACTTTACAACCCGAAGGCCTTCTTCATTCACGCGGCATTGCTTCGTCAGGGTTGCCCCCATTGCGAAAAATTCCCCACTGCTGCCTCCCGTAGGAGTCTGGGCCGTGTCTCAGTCCCAGTGTGGCTGATCGTCCTCTCAGACCAGCTACC
>DDOU01000174.1:504-3494 GCA_002341825.1 Candidatus Igneacidithiobacillus taiwanensis
CAATCTGAGCCAGGATCAAACTCTCGCGTTCAATCCATCAAAACTGCTAACACTATCCGCGCACCATAACACCGTACTTACATACAGCATCACAGCGCACCCATAGCATCTAGGGCCTAAACCCCACACATCTCCACTCGGTTGCGAAAGAACAAGGGATGCCACTTTTGGCTTCCGTCACGCCAGCAGTGCTGCGTGGTGAGGGCGCATTATACGCAGGCACCGGGGGGTGTCAACACCCGTTGTGAAGGGGGTATCAAACTTCCCGAAGCAGGGTCTCGATGGTGGGTGCGATCTTTTGCGGCGCTACCCGTGGTGAATACCGACGACGTGGATTGCCTTTGCGGTCGATCAGAAACTTGGTGAAGTTCCAGCGGATCGCCGGGCCCAGCCAGCCGGGCTTACTGGTTTTGAGATAAGCAAAGAGAGGATGGGTATGCGGGCCGTTGACCTCGAGTTTGGCAAAAACGGGAAAGCTGACGGCAAAGCGGCCGTAGCAAACGTCGCCGATGGCCTCCGGACTGCCGGGCTCTTGGTGGCCGAACTGGTTACAGGGAAAGGCGAGCACCGCAAAGCCCTGCCGGCGATAGCGCTCGTATAGGGCTTGTAAGCCGGCGTATTGGGGCGTGAAGCCGCAGAGGCTCGCGGTATTGACGATGAGCAACACCTGGCCGGCAAAGTCCCGCAGGCAGCATTCTTTGCCGCTGAGCAGGGGAAGGCAGAAGTCGTAAACGCTGGTTTTTGCGTCCAAGGGTACCTCGTTCATCAGCGCAGCTTGATCAGCGCAAAATGCTTTTTGCCATACTGCAGTACATATTCCGTTCCCGTGTCCAGGGAGAGGCTGGGATCCTCGACTTTGGCATCATCCAACCGTACGGCACCCTCGCGAATCTTGCGGATACCTTCGCTGCTACTCTTCACCCAGCCAAGGTGTTGCAACACGCGTGGTACGGTACGGGGAGACTCCAAAGAAAGTGCCTGCAAGGGCAAACTCTCCGGCCGCTCGTGGCGCTGGAATTGTGCAAGGAATCCCTCTCTGGCGCTCCGCGCGGCGCTGGCACCATGAAATCGCTCGACCAATTCTTGCGCCAAGTCGAGCTTGCAGTCGCGGGGGTTGCGCAAACCGCTATCGCATTCTCGACGCCACTGCGCCTGCTGGGTAGCAGAGAGGCGTGACAGGAGTTCGTAGTAGCGCCACATGAGGGTGTCGGAAATGGACATGATCTTGCCAAAAATCTGCTCCGGCGGATCTTGCACGGCGATGTAGTTGCCGAGGGATTTGGACATTTTTTGTACGCCGTCGAGCCCTTCGAGAATGGGCATGGTAAAGACGAGCTGTTGCGGCTGCCCCCAAGTCTTTTGCAGCTCCCGTCCCATCAACAGGTTGAAGCGTTGATCGGTACCCCCGAGTTCGAGGTCGGCGCGGATCTCGACGGAGTCGTAGCCCTGGAGCAGGGGGTAGAGGAACTCGTGGATGGCAATGGGCTGACCTGCTGCATAACGCTTACTGAAGTCGTCGCGCTCGAGCATGCGCGCCACGGTGGATTGTGCGGCGAGTTGGATCAATTGCTCCGGTGATAGCGCTCCCAGCCAATGGGAGTTGAAAAGGATCTGGGTACGTTCGGGATCGAGAATCTTGAAGATCTGCTCGCGGTAGGTTTGGGCATTGGCTTCGACCTCTTCACTGCGCAAGGGCGGGCGCGTGGCATTCTTACCGGTCGGGTCGCCAATGCGGGCAGTGAAATCACCAATCACAAAGAGTAGCTCGTGGCCGAGATCCTGCAGCTGTCGCGCCTTGTGCAAAAGGACCGTGTGCCCAAGGTGTAGATCAGGCGCCGTGGGATCCATGCCCAACTTGATGCGCAAGGGACGCCGCTCCTGCTCAGCACGCGCGAGCAGGGCGGCAAGCCCCCCTTCCGGCAGAATATCGGCAGCCCCCAGTTGCAACTGCGCGAGGACGGTTTCGTGATCCATGCTGACTTCCCTTGACTATTGGTAGCAGGATGGTAGCACCACCACCGGTTGCGGCGAAGTCGGACAGGGGCGGAGGCCACGCGGCGGCCGGCAAAATCCATTAGCTTATGGGATTTTTCTGTTGTTCCCTTTTGCGCAGCATGCTGCCCCAGAACGCGCGACGTGGCCGCCACGACCTCCCAAAATAGACAGTTCTAGGCTGATTCTCTGGATATTTCTGCCGATACGGGTTTGGCACATGACTTGCTTTAGTCGTAGCCATTCAGAAAAACACCAGAGGATTACTCCGTGAAAACTGCCAACACTCTATTACTACCAGGTATTATATCGGCTTTATTGGGCGCCGGACTTTTTTTCTCGCCAACGGCCCAGGCGGCCAATTGGTTTGCGCTACAAGGTATTTCACCGGCCAAAGCCCCGCTTTTTGGGGTATCGGGTTTTATCGAACCAACCGTATGGCAACAAGCTGGAACGGAGGATAATCTGCTCCGGGAGGTGCCACATATCAATTTGATTGGTCCGGACTTTGCCCAAAGTACCACTGCCGGTATTTTGCGTGCGCGGATCATGTTTCGCGGCAATCTCAATCCCAATATTTCCTACTTCGTGGGCGGCGAATTCGGTAATAATGGGTTTACGCGCGTGCGCGGCGGTTACCAACCCGGTCTGATCGATGGCCATGTAACCTTCAGTTATCTTCCCGGCGCCCGGGTGGAGCTTGGACTGATTCGAGCTCCCAGTGCCGAGGGAGCGATGCGCGGCTTCATGACCTATGATTTTGTCATCAACTCGACAGTCATCAACCAGTTGATGAACCAACCGATGTTGAATTCAGCCTACAACACCAAGGACACTGCGGCCGGCTATTTGTTTCCTGGTACCGAAAAATTGGGGGTGAACGGCTACCGCTACCCCGGCGTCATGGTCTTTGACTGGTTCCGCAACGGGCCCTGGGAATTCAGCTATGGTGCCATGTTGGGGATGTATGGCACCGTTGCCGCCGGCAACCAGTCGAA
>DDOU01000174.1:3553-4862 GCA_002341825.1 Candidatus Igneacidithiobacillus taiwanensis
TCCAGGGCGGCATCTGGTACCAACATGCGGTACCGCGGCTGGCAGGCCAAAACTTCGATATGAATCGCTACGGTGTCGATCTCACCTATCGCCAGGGGTATATGCATCCCTGGGCGCGTCTGCTGCGCTTCCAATACATCCGCGGTAACGGCTGGATCGATGCGCCAGCGGCCTTCAGCAAGGCGGCGGATCTGAAGCAAGCGGCCCTCTACCAAACCCAACTGTACCCGGATATTAGCAATAAAGCCTGGGGCTATATGGTGGAGGGGGGGGTGTTTTTGACCAAGAATATCGAAGTCAATTTGCGCTACGACTACTACAACCGGTTACCCAACAATCCAGCGCAGAATCGTATCTTCAAAACCTACGCAGTCGGCCTGCAATACCATTTTACGCCACTGACCAAGTTGATGGCGGGCTACTACTTCCGCACCTTGGACGTGCCCCATCCCAACGCTACCAGTCAGAGTGTGGCCAATGCTGTCGACAATGTCTTCGCCTTACAAGCCATGATCGCTTTTTGAGAGGTATTCCATGTTGAAACTCCGCCNNTCTGCTTGCTTGTAGTGTCCCGGCACTGTTGGCGTGCAGCACGCTGCCAGCTTGGGCGAATGTCTCGATGTTACAGGACTTCGACTTCAATAAGCCGACCTTCATTCACGATCATCCTTTTGCCAAGGCCAAGGTGGTGCTGCAAGTGAGTCAGGCCGATCCCGCCCGTTGGGATCTTACCCTGAACAATGCCCAGAATCTTTTGAACTACTTTGGGCAAGAGCAAGTACAGATCGTGGTGGTTGCCTTTGGGCCAGGCATCAAGATGTATTTGCCGAAAAACAAGGCCATTGCCGACCGCATTGCGGCCATCAATGCCGAGGGCGTGGAGTTTGACGTTTGCCACAACAGTATGGAGCAGTTCAAGAAGAAGACTGGCCACCTGCCACCCCTGGATCCCTCGGTAGTCATCGTGCCTGCCGGGATCGTGCGCATCATGCAGTTGGAATCCCATGGCTTTGATTACATAAAACCCTAAACCATCTTTCTCAGCCCGCTTGAGGTGGTCGATTCTGGGCCACCTTTTTTGTTAGCGCGGCAACTCGCGGCCCATGCCATATTTGAGGCGACGAGCTGGAAGATACCAGAGCAGCCCGTCAAAAAGCATCAAAGTCCCGGCACCGACAAGGAGGTATTCGGTGAAACTGTAGGGGCTTTCTCCCAACAACTTGTGGATGGCAATGGCAAGGCCAATGAAGGCAACGCCGGTGCGAATCAGCGATAGGCCGGTGCGGGCACGGGCGTACGAAGTCCGCTG
>DDOU01000174.1:4872-6558 GCA_002341825.1 Candidatus Igneacidithiobacillus taiwanensis
AGGATGTTGCGCTCGCGCGCGAGGTGGGTGCGTTCCTTGCTGGCCGGTACCGGTCGGAGCACCGAACAGTGATTGGGAATGGCCGCCGCGAGCCGGGCGAGATGGCTGTCGTCTTGGGGGTGAACGGGCGCTTCTGGCAAATGATAGCGCTGGGTAAAGCGAATGTTCTCGATGGTGATATCGAAAAGCTCTCTACTACAGGGAAGATCCATACGCGCCTTGCGGACCCGTAAATAATCCACCAGACCGATGAGCGCCAAGAGAATACCGGCGAGCAGAATCGGCAGGTGGTATGGCGCCAGAACATTACTCGTTAGGTGGGTGAGGACATTGGCGAGGGCAATCATGGCCAGTCCCCAGCGCAACAGCTTCATGGAGGTTCGCGCTCGGGCATGAGCAGTGCGATGCGCGGCGAGTTTGGTGCGCCAGTGAGCCATGGTATTACGCCAGTAGGCGAGGCCGGTGCGCTCGATGCCGATGAGCAGGGGCGCCTCGGCATGGAGATAATCCTGAATGTACCAAGAGACGTCCTCGCGCAGGGCGACGCGAAATTCGTAGGCGGACGCTGGCAGATGCTGGCGAACCGCATCGCGCATGGCGGCATCGTTGGGGTCGACGGCAGCAATGATCACGATATTTTCCAGTTTGCGTACGGGAAACCAGGCCTGGGCCTGCAATTGCTTGGGATCGAGACCGGCAAAGAGCTCCGTGGGCACCGGTAAGCGTTCATCGTATTGCAGGAAGGCGCAGCCATAGTATTGCGCCAGGGTCTCGAGGAGGGCACAGCGCGCCACACCCAGTTCGTGCAGGAGGATGTGCTCGCATGAGATACCGCGGCGGGCCGCGCTGCGCTCCGCCTCGAGCAGCACGGCAGCATCGAGAACACCGGCGTCGATCAGGCCGCGATACGGAGCAGAGGATTCACTGGTCATAGCGATACTGGAAGCGCTTCCAGGCGCTTTTGGGCAGGCTGTAGTCGGCATCGGCAATCTCGAAATTACCATCGACGAAGGGCGAGCGCCGTTTGCTGGCTTCGGCGGGGAGATACCAGCGTAGACCATCGGCAATCAGATACAGACCGATAACGACGAGACTCAGGTCGAATACCGTCCACAGGATATGAACATGGCCGGTAAAGCGAAAGTAAACGAAAAGGACTGCACCCACGGTCATGACGCTGAAGCCGGTACGCATGAAGGCCATGCCCGTGCGCGAACGCGCCATGATCGTGCGTAAACGCGACATGGCATTGCGCTTGTCGGCAAGGGTGGTGCGCTCGAGGGCAAGGCCGGTAGTGGCAAAGACCCCGGGCGCGGCGCTCACGCCGTTGGCCTCGGCTACGGGGTCGATCCCACAGGCATAGAGGCAGCGAGAAGGCAAAATCGTATCCCAGGGACCGATCCGACCCCAATTCTGGCGGACTGCCTCGAGGGCGCGGTTGGCGGCATGACGACCGGGCCGATACCAGAGGAACCCTTCGATCAACATCAAGGTGCCGATCAGGATGAGGCTGGCGTCGAAGATAGTCCAGGGCCCAAGGGCAAATTTGCGGGCGAAGCCAATACCGATGCCCGCGAAGGCCACACCGGTGCGGGCAAAGGCAAGACCGGTGCGGGCCTTGGCCATTTGCACCCGCAGGTAGGCAAGGATGGTGCGCTCTTCCGCCAGATCCGTGCGGTCGTTGGC
>DDOU01000174.1:6648-7904 GCA_002341825.1 Candidatus Igneacidithiobacillus taiwanensis
CGAACCTCGATGGCGCTGTACTCCTCCGGGATGGGATAGGGAGGATAGGCCTTGATTCGCGCAGATTCCTGGCGCGCCGGCAGATACCAGAGGATACCGTCGATAATAGCGGCGACACCGACGATGAGCAGCGGGATCTCAAAAAAGAGGAGATCGCCACCCCCAAAGAAACGCAAAAAAGCAACGGCGATACTGATAAAGGTGAGCCCCGTGCGCGCCAAGGCCAATCCCGTGCGGCTGCGGGCAAACTGGGTGCGCTGCGCGGCATAGCGAGTGCGCAGGCCGGCCAGATAGGTCCGCACCTTGGCCAAGGGGGTGCGTCCGCCACAAACGGGAAAGTGCTCGTTGAGATCGGCACTGTTTTCGATCAGGCGCGTCAGATCCGCGGGGGTTGCCAAACGCAATCGCAGCTCTGCAACCCCAAGGGTGGCACGAATATGCGCCAGTAACGACGCGTCGTTGGGGTCGCAAAGCACCACTTCCGCCGCGTCTTGCTCCCAGACCAGGGGAAGCCAACCCTCCTTACGCAAGGTGTCGACGTCGAGACGACGGAGGATGGCAGCGGATGCCGTCGTCTTCTCGCTGTATTCCAACGTATTGCCTGGGTGATTTGCAGCGATTTGGAGGAGTTGCTCCTCCTTGTCTAGCATTTGTGCGTGAATTTTCGTACTCCAGATACCGAAAACGTCGTCACTGGGCGGCAACGCGGTCGCGCACATCGCAGCCAGCGAAACGCGCATTGTGCCAAGATTGACCCGCGGGTGCCAGTAACCGGCATCTACCCGGCGGCTTGCCAGGCTGGGGTCATGCCTCGGCGTGTAGGCCCGGAAAGAGCACCGAAAGGCCGGTGGCCAGGAAGGTGACGGCAATGGCGGCAAGGATCAGACCAAAGATACGCGTCGAGATGTTGATTCCGGTTACGCCCAGGCGACGACTCAGGGGTTCTGCTAAGCGCAGCGCACCGTAAGCAACGAGACTGATAATGACGATGTCGATTACCAAAAGCCCACTCGCCAACCAAGAATTGCTGCGATGATGGGCAATGATCACCGTGACCATGGTGCCAGGACCAGCAAGCAGGGGAATGGCAAGAGGCACCACCGCCACGGCTTCTTTCTGCATGCCCTCCGCAGCCTCCTCTGGGGTATGCTTATAGCGACCACCCGATTTGGCCTGCAGCATGTTGAAGGCCAGGAGCAGCAAGACCATCCCTCCGGCCACCTGGAAAGCCGCAATGCTGATGCCGAAAAAATGCA
>DDOU01000174.1:7980-8525 GCA_002341825.1 Candidatus Igneacidithiobacillus taiwanensis
TCTCGTCGTTAGTGAGGGCGATGAATATGGGTACGGCCCCAATGGGATTGAGGATGGCGAGGAGCGCAATCAAGGTGCGCAACGCCTCGTGGATGTCGGTAGTCAGCAAAATGGCGGCCCTCGAACCGTGGCGCCCAACATGGCGCTCTTGCATTGGCAAGCAGAAGTTACCATTTATAATACTACGTAGTTCAGCAGCAGGAGTACGAACCATGCCCACATATGAATATGTATGCCAAGAATGCGGACATCAGCTCACTGTCGAGCAGAAAATGTCGGATGCGCGGCTGCGCGACTGCCCTGCCTGCGGCAAGCCGGGCCTGGAGCGCCAGCTGAGCGCCGGCGGCTTCGCCCTGAAGGGCAGCGGCTGGTACGTCACCGATTTCAAAGGCGGCAGCAAGGCCAGTAAGGCTGAAGAACCCGCCACAGCGCCCTGTGCCGGCGGCGCCTGTGCCTGTCATTGACGAAGCAGGCCCAGCGCGACACCATTAGCAGGCCCTTCGGGGCCTTTTTTCTTAGCTAGGATATCGATATGCGCAGTCATT
>DDOU01000174.1:8573-9101 GCA_002341825.1 Candidatus Igneacidithiobacillus taiwanensis
GATCATGGTGGGGTGATTTTTCTGGATCTGCGCGATCGGGAAGGCTTGGTGCAGATCGTCGTCGATCCTGACCGGCCGACGGCCTTTGCTACCGCCGAAGATTGCCGTTCTGAATTCGTGTTGCGGGTGACGGGCGTAGTGCGACGGCGCCCACCTGCCACGGAAAACCCGCAGCTGGCAAGCGGGACGGTGGAGATCCTGGCCGAGGAGATCGAGATTCTCAGCCACGCCGATACCCTGCCCTTTCCCCTCGACGAGGAGGGCCTTGCCGAAAACCTGCGCCTGCAATACCGCTATCTCGACCTGCGTCGACCGCAGATGCTGCACAACCTGCGCCTGCGCCACCAAATCACTCGCTACGTGCGCAATTATCTCGATGCCGCTGGCTGCATCGATGTCGAGACGCCGGTCCTTACCCGCTCGACGCCCGAGGGGGCGCGGGATTACCTCGTTCCTTCCCGCACCCAACCGGGCCAGTTTTTTGCCCTGCCGCAAAGCCCCCAACTCTTCAAGCAGCTGCTGATGGTC
>DDOU01000100.1:0-162 GCA_002341825.1 Candidatus Igneacidithiobacillus taiwanensis
GTGCGCATCGCCCTTGCCGTGGCGCCCTTGGAGCGCGGTCTCTTGCACCGCCAGCGCGGCCGCGTCGACCTCGCGCTGATTTCCGAGGCACAGATTTTTGGGGATCGCATCTTTGCGCAGCGGCGGGGCAGCAGAGCGCGGCAGCGCAGCATGGAACATCTT
>DDOU01000100.1:235-4609 GCA_002341825.1 Candidatus Igneacidithiobacillus taiwanensis
CTTTGCCGCCGATGGCGATGTGAACGAGTACATGAGCATTGCCTATGCTGGGTCCGACAAGGTCTATGTACCCGTCGAGCAGCTCGATCGCGTCAGCCGCTTCGTTGGCAACAGCGAAGAGGTGGCCCTTTCCGCCCTGGGCAATACCCGCTGGAGCAAGGCCAAGGCCCGGGCGAGGCAGAAGGCCTTCGATGCCGCCAGCGAGCTTCTCGACATCTACGCCCGCCGCGCGGCGCGTCCGGGTCGCGCCTTTCCGGCCCCGGATGATCGCTATTGGGACTTCGTTTCGCGCTTTCCCTTTGAGGAGACGCCAGACCAACAGGCGGCCATCGATGCCGTCCTCCACGATCTGCAACAGCCGCACCCCATGGATCGCCTGGTCTGTGGCGATGTGGGTTTTGGCAAGACCGAGGTCGCTCTGCGCGCCGCCTTTCTGGTGGCCAACAGTGGCGCCCAGGTGGCGGTGTTGGTGCCGACGACCCTCCTTGCCCAGCAGCACTTCGAGAATTTTCGCGACCGCTTTGCGGGGCTGCCGATTCGCGTTGGCGTCTTGTCGCGCTTTCAAAAAGGCAAGGAGCGCGACGCCATCCTGGCCGATACTGCAGCCGGCAAGATCCAGATTCTCATCGGTACCCACCGCCTGCTGCAGGGCGACGTGCGCTTTGCCGATCTCGGCTTGCTGATCCTCGACGAGGAACACCGCTTCGGGGTGCGGCATAAAGAAAAAATCAAATCCCTGCGCAGCGAGGTGGATGTGCTCACCCTGACCGCCACCCCCATCCCGCGCACCCTCAACCTCTCCCTTGCCGGTTTACGCGATCTCTCTTTGATCGCCACGCCGCCGCAGCGACGTCAACCGGTGCGCACTTTTGTGCAGGAGTTTTCAGAGGCGATCATCCGCGAGGCCTGTCAGCGCGAACTCCATCGCGGTGGGCAGATCTACTATCTACACAACGAGGTCCGCGACATCGAGCGCAGTGCAAAACTCCTGCAACGCCTCCTTCCCGAGGCGCGCATTCGCATTGCCCACGGGCAGATGGCCGAGAGCGAGCTCGAGGCGGTCATGCTCGATTTCTATCATCAGCGCTTCGATTTGCTCCTTTGCACCACCATCATCGAATCGGGTATCGATAATCCCCACGCCAATACCATGCTCATCGATCGTGCCGATCGCTTTGGTTTGGCGCAATTGCACCAGTTGCGCGGCCGGGTGGGACGCGGTCATCAGCGCGCCTATTGCTATCTCTTTACCCCCGAGCCGCGGGCGATGACCGACGATGCCAAGCGCCGTCTCGATGCCATCCAGTCCCTGGAAGAGCTGGGGGTGGGCTTTGCCCTCGCCAGCCACGACCTGGAAATTCGCGGTGCCGGGGAGTTGTTGGGGGATGCCCAGAGCGGACACATGGACGAGGTCGGCTTTACCCTTTTCATGGAGTGGCTGAACGAGGCGGTTGCTGCCATCCGCGCCGGTAAGGACCCGCAAAGCCTGGCAGAACGGCAGGCCGAGGGACCGCAGATTCATCTCAACACTCCGGCCCTCATCCCTGCCGACTATCTCCCGGACGTGCAACTGCGCCTGCAGCTGTACAAGCGCCTCGCCAACTTGCGCCAAACCCAGGGGATTGGCGAAATTCTGGTGGAGATGGTGGATCGCTTCGGCCCTCTCCCCGATTCGGTCAAGACCTTGCTCTGCCAGACCCATCTGCGTATCCGTGCCGCAGAGTTGGGCATTACCGCCATCGACGCCGGCCCCCAGGGCGCGCGCCTGACCCTTGCCGCCGATCATCATCTGCCGGTAGAGCGATTGATCGAGAAAATCCAAAAGGAATCCCAGATCTTCCAGCTCGAAGGCCAAGACCGCCTGCGGTTCCGTCGCGAGCTACCTGCTGGCGAACAGCGCTGCCAAGCCCTGCTCACCCTTATCGAAGAACTCGCCCTACCCCGCTAAGGAGTGCCGTATGTCTGCTACCCGCCTGGTTCTACTCAGTCCCGCCGCCCAGGGTCGCATGCCCCTACCCGCCAGCATGGGGCAGCTGGTGAGCGGCGAAATCGAACAACGCGAGATCGCCGGTACCTGGCTGCAAACCTGGCGCCTGCCCGCGGATTTTGCCGCCCTGCAACCTTTCCTCGAAGAATTGGCGCGACAAGGATTGGCACAGGAGCGCGAGGTACTCTGGGGACCGGCAGCAGAAAACGAGGAGGCGATGCGCTTGGTGCTGCGGGGCAGCTTGACGCCGACGCTGTTGCGCCGCGCCCTCACCAGCCTCGCGTTACGCGCCTTTTTGCCGGGACGGGTGCTGCTCGCCCAAGGCAACGAACTCGTCCTCGAAATTTGGGGGGACGCTGGCCATCTCGCCCTCGTCAACCACCAACTCCTCGAGGCGCTGATGGAATTTCCGGTCGACGTCGCCTTGACACCCATGTGGGACAGTGGTCATTTTCGTTTATTGATCAGCGACATGGATTCGACCCTGATTGCCATCGAGTGCATCGACGAGCTCGGCGCCCACCTCGGTTTGAAGAGCAAGATTGCCGCCATCACCGAACGCTCCATGGCAGGCGAATTGGACTTTCGCAGCTCGCTGCGGGAGCGGGTGCGTCTCCTGGCCGGCACGCCGGTGAGCGCCATCGATGCCGTCATTCGCGAGCGGCTGCGGTTCAGTCCCGGCGCGCACGCCCTGATTGCCGCCGCCAAGCGGGCGGGGATGGAAACGGCGGTGGTTTCCGGCGGCTTTACCCAGTTCACCCGGCATGTGCAAGAAGCCCTCGATCTCGACTATGCCTTTGCCAACCAACTCGACCTGCGCGACGGCAAGCTCACGGGCGAGGTCATTGGCGACATCGTCGATGCCGAGGCGAAGGCCGATATTCTCGAGCTTCTCGCCATTGCCGCCGGTACCGATGCCGCCCATTGCGTTGCCATTGGCGACGGCGCCAACGATTTGCCCATGCTGCGCAAGGCCGGGGTGGGTATCGCCTACCGCGCCAAGGCGGCGGTGCGCGCCCAGGCCAACTATCAGATTCGTCATGGCGGCCTCGACGTTGCGGCGAGCTTTTTGGCGCTAGCCTGAAAGCGGGGCAAGGGGACTTGCAGAGGATTTAGAATTAGTCTAATATTTTTCTACATTCAGTTCTTGTCCCACCCCAACGAGAGGTATGCAACATGAAACTCTGTAATATGGAAGGCAAAAGCGTCCCGCAAGTCACCTTCCGCACCCGCGAAAACGATCAATGGAAGGATGTGAGCAGCCGCGAGCTCTTCGCCGGCAAGACCGTCGTCGTCTTTGCCCTACCCGGCGCTTTCACCCCCACCTGCTCTTCCAGTCACTTGCCGCGCTACAACGAACTCGCCCCGGTGCTGCGCGAAAATGGTGTCGATAGCATCCTTTGTATCTCCGTCAATGATGCGTTTGTGATGGAGGCATGGGCGAAGGAATTGGCCGTCGAGAATGTGCGTTTGATCCCCGACGGCAACGGCGAATTCACCGCCGGCATGGGAATGTTGGTCGACAAGGCCGATCTTGGCTTTGGGCGGCGCTCCTGGCGCTACTCCATGTTGGTGAAGGACGGCGTCGTCGAAAAGATGTTCATCGAGCCCGACAAGCCTGGCGACCCCTTTGAGGTCTCCGATGCCGACACCATGCTGCGCTACATCAACCCCAATGCCAAGGACCCGGAGTTCATTACCCTATTCACCCGTGCCGGCTGCCCGCACTGTGCCCGCGCCAAGGCCATGCTCAAAGAACGCGGTATGGTCTTTGAGGAAATCCTGACCGGCATGGGTACGGGAATCAGCTCGCGCTCGGTACGCGCGGTAAGCGGCCGCTCGACGGTACCCCAGGTCTTCATTGGTGGCAAACACATTGGCGGCGCCGACGATTTGGCCAAGCATCTCGGCGTTCGCTAACCCCCCAGAGGCGCGGCGCGCGGAGCGCCGCCGGAGATTCGTATGAGCCAAGAATTTGATCTGATCGTGATTGGCGCCGGCAGCGGCGGTATTGCCAGTGCCAATCGGGCGGCATCCTACGGCGCCACGGTGGCCCTAGTGGCCGAGGGGCCCTTGGGTGGCACCTGCGTCAATGTTGGTTGCGTACCCAAAAAGTTGCTCTGGAATAGCGCCAACTTTGCCGCCAGCCAAGAGCTTGCCCACAGCTACGGCTTTGCAGGCGAGCGCTGGCAGTTCGACTGGGGTCTGCAAAAACAACGCCGCGACGCCTACATCGAAAGGCTGCATGGCCGCTACACCGAGGGCCTGCGCACCAACGGCGTCCAGCTCTTTCGTGGGCACGGACGCCTGGCGGGCAGCGGCCAGGTACAGGTAGACGACACCCTGCTGCGCGCCCCCAAAATCCTTCTTGCTACCGGGGGTAGCCC
>DDOU01000100.1:4669-5153 GCA_002341825.1 Candidatus Igneacidithiobacillus taiwanensis
CCGAACGCCCGCAGCGGGTGAGCATCGTCGGCGCAGGCTACATAGCCGTCGAAATTGCCGGCATCTTCCGCGCCTTGGGCAGCGATGTCTCCCTGGTCATGCGCCGGCGGCATTTTTTGCACAACTTCGAGCCCATGCTCCGCGAACATCTGCTCGAGATGATGCAATTGCAAGGCATCAATCTCCTACCACAGCGGCAGGTCACCCAGCTCACCCGGGAGAGCGACGGGCTGCGCCTGCACTTTGCCCAGGGCGACTACTTGGGCGGGCAGGACGCCGTCCTCTGGGCCATTGGTCGCCGCCCGCAGACCGGGGATCTCGGCCTTGCCAGCGTCGGACTGGAAACGGACCCCGAGGGCTACATTGCCGTCGATCGCTACCAGAACACCGCCGTTCCCGGCATCTATGCCGTAGGCGACATCACCCGCGCCCCGGCCCTGACGCCGGTAGCCATTGCCGCGGGTCGGCGCCTGGCCGATCGCCT
>DDOU01000100.1:5277-6048 GCA_002341825.1 Candidatus Igneacidithiobacillus taiwanensis
GTGCTATCAGAGCCGCTTCGTGCCCCTGCTGCGCGCCTTCGCAGCGGAGCCGGAGCGCACGGCCATGAAGTTGATTACCGTGGGGCAGGAGGAAAAGATCGTCGGTTTGCACGCCATCGGCGATGGGGTGGACGAGCTGCTACAGGGATTTGCCGTTGCCCTGCGCATGGGGGCGCGCAAGCGGGACTTTGACGACACCATTGCCATCCATCCCACCAGCGCCGAAGAGTTCGTGACCATGCGCTGAGGCTGAGCGCGCGTAGCGCCTGGGCCTCAGGCCTCGCTGCTGCGCGCTTTGCTGCCCTTGACCGCGGCTTGGTGCAGGGCCTTGATGGCATCGGGCCCAACCGCAAGACCGCAGTTACAGGGTGGACAGTCGGCGAGGAGAGGGACGGTGGCTGCCAGCACACTGCGCACTCGGTCCATGCCTTCGTGCATCACCGCATCGATGCCTTCCATGGTGATCGGCTCTTTGGATTTGCCCGCCGCCGGGTTGACAACCAAAGACAAGGGCGCATAGCAAAGACCAATTTCGCGCGCCAGCACCGCCTCTGGGCAGCCCGTCATGCCGACGACATCACCGCCGTCGCGCTCGATGCGGCGGATTTCCGCGGCAGTCTCCAGACGTGGCCCCTGGGTCGCCGCATAGGTTCCCCCCTGGTGGAGGGCAATACCCGCCGCCGCTGCGCCTTGTGCCAGTCGCTGCCGAACATTGGCACAGTAGGGCTCGGAGAAGTCGATGTGAATGACCTGCTGCGCCTCGCCCCCCTC
>DDOU01000100.1:6187-7920 GCA_002341825.1 Candidatus Igneacidithiobacillus taiwanensis
GCGGTGCGGCGGAATGGTGTGGCCGTAGCCGTGGCGGGCGAGGAAGATCACTTCCTGGCCGTTGAGTACGCCAAAGGTCAGGGGGCCGGAGGCCTCCCCAAAGGGAGTGCGGATAATACGACGGTGGAGAATTTCCAGATTTTTGAGCTGGGTAAGACCGCTGCCGCCAATGATCCCGACACTACCCATGGGCGTCCTCCTCGATCAACGCAAAAATCCCCGGTGCGTTGCGGCCTAGGCCACGGGCATCGAGGCCATAACCAAAGACGAAGCGATCGGGCACCTCGAGGCCGACATAGTCTACCGGCACCTCACGAGCCCGTGGGCGCTCCTTACGTACCATTACCGCCGTATGCACCGCTGCCGCGCCTTGCTCGCGGCAGTAATCCTGCAGGGCAAGCAGGGTGATGCCTTCATCGAGGATATCGTCGACGAGGAGCACCGTCGCATCGAGAATAGGTTCGCGAGGCGTCAGACGCCAAAGAAGATCGCCGCCGCGGGTCTTGTCTCCATAGCGGCTAACCTGCACGCAGTCGAGATGCAGAGGAAAGTGCAGTAGAGGGAGCAATTGGCCGACCACGACGATGGCGCCGGAGAGTACCGTCATTACCACCACCGGACGGTGGGGAACCAAAGGTTCGAGATCGGCATTTATGGCAACGGCCATCCGTTGGATGGCCGCTTGCACCGCCTCCGCACTGAACAGTTGTTCAGCGGGTCCCAGATGGGAAGGCGTCATGACACACTTAGTAGGTGAAGGTGACGACGTCGTCGTCCATCGCCTGCTCGATGACGTAGGCGCCACCGACGACATCGGATACCTCGGGAATGAGGTCATCCTTGGTGCATTCCCAAAGCTCGAGGGTGGGGGTGCAGACGAAGAACTTCACGCCGGCTTCGTGGGCGTCCTTGATGAAATCGTACACGCTCTTGGGGCTGCCGGGCATGACATGCATCTTTTCCGCCACACCCTTCTTGGCCAACTCGCCAGCGCGGGCGGTGAGCACGACTTCCACTTCAAAGTCCATAGCCGCTGCCACCGTCGCCTGGAAGAAGGGCGCACCCAGCTCCTGCGGATTGGCGGGATCGGTATTGACCATGACCATCAACAATTTATCAGCCATCACACTACTCCTTGACAGAAAACTGGGGGTATATTAACGATGCAACCCGCACGGCGCACCATGATTTGATTGATTACCGCATAAAAAACTGCGCGATCAGTCGTCGGCGGCCTCGTCCCGCTCCAGATCGCCAAGGCGATCGCGCCGGGAGCGCAGCATGATCTCGCGCTCTTCGGCCAGAGCGCGCTTGGCGACACGAATGGCCTCCTGCAAATCTTGGCGCTTGGCCTCGACCAGTTCGCCGCCGCTGCTCAGCAACTGCTGGGTCTTTTCCTGGATGTCTTCAATCAGGCGCAGCACCCGCTCTTCGGCAGTCTGCTCGAACTCGCGCAGTTGTTCCTTGCCGCGCTGCATTCCCCGCCGCAAGTCCTCGCGCGTCTCGGCACCACTGGCGGGGGCCAACAGCACACCGCCCAGGGCCCCGACGAGCAATCCCATCACAAAACCGGTAGTCGAATTCTTCATTTACACCTCCAATCGCGTAGTACCGCAAGCACCTCAACGGCGACGGGCAAAATAGCGCCACCCCGCACGCACGGCCCGCGCCCAGATACCAAACTCCTGTACCGGCACGGTAAAGGTCTCGATCGTATCGCGTAATTCACGATC
>DDOU01000100.1:7990-8940 GCA_002341825.1 Candidatus Igneacidithiobacillus taiwanensis
AGGGGCGCCATCTCCTGCTCGGTGCGCGCCAAGACCCGCTCCAAACGCAAGAAAGTGCGTATTACCACCCCCGCGGCAACGGCAATGATTAGCAGCGCAATGACTGACACAATGGCTATGATAGTGAGTGCAGCGTTGATACCCATGCTTGGCGCCATCCCAAAATTTCCTTATCACTATAGACGGATCGGCGCAGCTGCGCAAAACCACCGTAAGCCTCGTCCTCACCAGCCTCCCGCTTCGCGCAGCGACAGGGGTTCTCCTTCACCAACAATGAAGTGATCGAGCAAGCGTAGTTCGAGCAGGCGCAAGGCGTCTTCGAGGCGCCGGGTGAGCTGCAAATCCGCAGCGCTGGGCTCCTTCACTCCCGAGGGATGGTTGTGGGCGACGATGAGGGCGGCGGCATTCAGCTCCAATGCCCGCTTGGCGATTTCGCGGACGTAGACATTGGCGCTGTCGATGGTGCCCTGGAACATCTCTTCAAAGCGCAGTACCCGATGGCGCTGGTCGAGAAAGACCACGGCAAAGATCTCGCGGCTGCGATCGCGCAGAGTCGAGCGCAGATACTCGGCAACCCGCCGCGGCGACTCCAGGGCCTCACCGCGGCTCCAGCTCTCGGCCAAGTGACGACGTGCCATCTCGAGTACCGCCTGCAACTGCGCAAACTTGGCCGGCCCAAGGCCATGCTCGGCGCAAAAGGCCTCGCTTTGCGCAGTTAGCAAGCCGCGTAGGCCACCAAACCGTTGTAACACGTCGCGCGCCAGGTCGACCGCGCTTTTGCCGCGCACGCCAACGCGCAGAAAGATAGCCAACAATTCGGCGTCGGAGAGGCTTTGCGCCCCCTGCGCCAAGAGACGTTCCCGCGGGCGCTCGCCGGCGGGCCAATCGGAAATAGCCATATGCTCCCTCTTTTTCGTATGCTAGCAAATTGATTGTAGCGAAAAGAGCGC
>DDOU01000100.1:8983-11485 GCA_002341825.1 Candidatus Igneacidithiobacillus taiwanensis
TACAAAACGCCGGAGTTGATTCGCTTGCTGCGCGCGGCAGGTGCCGAATTACGTGTTGCCCTGAGCCCGCACGCCAGCGACTTCGTTGCGCCGCTGGCGCTGCAGGCGGTGAGTGGCCACGCCGCACGCCAGTCGCTCTTTTCTCCGGCAGAAGAAGCGGCCATGGACCATATTGCCCTGGCGCGCTGGGCCGATGCCCTGCTCTACGCGCCCGTCTCGGCAGCCGGCCTCGCCCGCCTTGCCCAAGGCCTTGCTGAAGACTTGCCCGGGGCCATTGTACTGGCCAGCCGCGCTCCCCTCTTTCTTGCCCCGGCAATGAATACGGCAATGTGGGAGCATCCCGCCACCCAGCGCAATCTGCGGCAATTGGCTGCCGATGGGGCACAGATTCTGGAACCCGGCAGCGGCAGCCTCGCTTGCGGTGAAACCGGCAGCGGCCGGCTGATGGAGCTCGAGCAGATCGTCGATCGACTGCGGCTGGCCCTTGCCCCGCATCCTTGGCTGGGCTGGCGCGTGCTCGTTACGGCTGGTCCTACCTGGGAGGCCTGGGATCCCGTGCGCGGCCTCAGCAACCGCGCAAGCGGCCGGCAAGGATATGCTCTGGCGCAAGCGGCGGCCGAGCGCGGCGCCCGCGTAACCTTGGTGAGTGGGCCAACTTGCCTGCCCTGCCCCACCGGGGTGGAGCGCATTGCCGTTACCTCGGCACAGGAGATGCTGCAGGTGTGCCAGGGCCTTGTGCAAAGAGAAAACATCGATCTCTTGATCGCCAATGCCGCCGTGGCCGATCACCGACCCGCCACCATCCTGACCCACAAACAGCCCAAGCAGGAACTGCCCGCCCAACTGGCCCTGGCTGCCAATCCAGATATCGTCAAAACCCTACACGAAGATCCGCAAGCCCCGCGCCGAATCCTCGCCTTTGCCGCCGAGACCCACGCCGACGAGGAACGAGCCGTAGCGAAACTGCGCGCCAAAGGGGCAGACTTTGCGGCGCTCAACGACCTGCGGGGCGGCGCCATGGGTACGGAAGAGAATGCCATCGTTTTGGTCAGCCCGCGGCAGCGCTGGGTACTACCGCGCCAGCCCAAGCTCGACCTCGCCCGCGCCTTGTTGCATCATCTCGACTCGGAAATTGGGGAGAGTGACTGACATGGAGAAATTGGCAATCCGCATTCTGGATCCACGCCTGGGCACGGAGTGGCCCCTGCCGCAGTATGCCAGTGCCGCGGCGGCGGGAATGGACCTGCGTGCCTGTATCGACAGTCCCCTCTCCCTGGCGCCGGGGCAGGCGGCGCTGGTCTCGGCCGGCTTTGCCATGCATATCGGCAACGCCAACGTGGGTGCCCTGCTCCTGCCGCGGTCCGGTCTGGGTCATCGTGGTTTGGTCCTTGGCAATCTCGTCGGTCTGATCGATGCCGACTACCAAGGGCCAGTAAAGATCTCTCTCTGGAACCGCAGCCACGAGCCCCTGGAAATTGCCGTCGGCGAGCGGGTGGCGCAGATGATCCTGGTGCCGGTTTTGCGCCCGGCGCTGCAGGTAGTGGAGGAGTTTGCCGCTACCGAGCGCGGCGATGGTGGTTTTGGTAGCACCGGAAAACAGTAATGAAGATTCTTATGGAAAAAATCGAGGCGATTTTCGAGTGGCTGCTCTGGAACAGCCGCTTTGCCGTGCTCTTTGCCGTCGTTGCCAGCCTCTTGGTGGCCTTTGCCGTCTTTTTCATGACCTCCTACGATGCCTGGCAGCTGGTCAGCCACATCTTTACCTACGCCAGCCCGCAAATGACCAGCGAGGCCCGCTCTGCCTTTCATCTAGAAGTGGTGGCGCACGCCGTGAGCATCGTCGATGGCTACCTGCTGGCCACCATCCTGCTGATCTTCTCTCTGGGCCTCTATGAGCTCTTCATCAGCAAAATCGATGTGGCGGGCGAGGCCAAGGGCTCGCGGGTGTTATTCATTCGTAGTCTGGATGACCTCAAGGACCGCTTGGCCAAGGTCATCTTGATGATTCTGATCGTGAGCTTTTTCGAGCGCTCCCTGTCGATGCACGTCGGCAATTTTCTTGACCTGCTCTATCTTGCCCTGGGGATTGCCCTCGTCGCCCTGGCCCTTTACCTCACCCACAAGGGCGGACACCCGAGCGCCCAAGACGATACCAGCGAACACTAGGTGCGCGGCAGGGTAACCCCGCGCTGGCGCTGGTACTTACCGCCACGGTCGGCGTAGGAGACCTCACAAACTTCGTCGGACTCGAGGAAAAGCACCTGCGCCACGCCTTCGTTGGCGTAGATCTTTGCCGGTAGCGGGGTGGTGTTGGAAAACTCCAGGGTCACATGCCCCTCCCATTCTGGCTCGAAGGGGGTGACATTGACGATGATGCCGCAGCGGGCGTAGGTGGACTTACCGAGGCAGATGGTGAGCACATTGCGCGGAATGCGAAAATACTCAACTGTGCGCGCCAGGGCAAAGGAATTGGGGGGAATGACGCAGGTGTCGCCACTGAAC
>DDOU01000065.1:0-28621 GCA_002341825.1 Candidatus Igneacidithiobacillus taiwanensis
AAGAGCGGCTTCTTCAAACGGCTCTTTGGAGGCTGAAATGTCCTTCCTCGACTATCTCTTGGGTTCAAAAAAAAAGACGGCAAGCGTCGCCAAGGACCGCCTCAAGCTCATCCTTGCCCACGAGCGTAGCGCTGGCGCGCCGGATTTTTTGCCTGCCCTGCAGGCGGAACTCCTGACCGTGATCAGTAAATATATCCCCGTAGAAAAAGATCAGATTTCCGTGCATATGGAACGACGGGGAGACTTTGAGGTTCTGGAACTGAATATCCTCTTTCCCGACCAGCACTGACTTCCAACGAGGAGCGGCATGGGTAACCGGCGCTTCGTTTCACGTGAAACCAACCTGCATGCCCAAATGAGTCGACGTGGCCTTGCGCCGGGAACGCTTCTCGACGAGGGTGGCGAGAGCCCAGCTACGCTGCGACTCCTGCGCTATCGCCCTGAGACCTGCGAACAGGAAGCAGCGCCGAGTTTTTCCCGAGCCGCGCAGCTCTGTGCGGCCAACGCCGGAACCGTCTGGCTACACAGTAGCGGTATTCCCAACCGTGCGCAGCTAGAAGAGCTCGGCCAGCAATTCGGTATTCATCCCCTCACCCTGGAGGACATCCAGGGTAGCTTTCACCAAGCCAAATTGGAAACTTTTGAGCACTATGTCTACCTCCAATGCCAGAATCTGAGTGTCCAGAACGAACGAGTGGAGGTGGTGCCCTTTCACATCCTGCTCAAAGAGGGCTTGGTGATCAGCATCCTTTCTGGCGCCGACGACATCACCACGCCCCTATTGGATCGATTGCAAAATCCGCAGTCCCGCCTGCGCCAGCGTGATGCCGGTTATCTCGTATATGCCTTGCTCGACCTTGTCGTCGATCAGGCCTTTCCTGCCCTGCAACGCTTTACCCACCAGGTCGAAGTCTTGGAGGAGGATCTCCTCACGCGCGTGCACAATGGCCAGATAGTCGCCATCCAACAGGCCAAGCGTGACCTCATCGTCTTCAACCATGTTCTATGGCCCATGCAGGAAACCGTCTCCCGCCTCAACCACAGCATCGGTGAGCACCCCTTGCTGCGCAGCAACCTCCGACCCTTTCTCAATGACCTCTACGACCACACCATCCAGCTCATGAGCCTCCTCACGAGTGAGCGCGACGTGGTGAGTGGCCTGATGGACATTTATCTCTCGATGGTCAATAACCGGCTGAGCGACATCATGCGGGTCTTGACCATCATCTCTACCATTTTCATCCCCCTCACCTTCGTGACCGGGATTTACGGGATGAACATCGACGGCATTCCCCTGCTCCACTATCGCTATGGCTATGAAATCGTCGTTACCTTCATGACTATCGTCGCGCTCAGCATGCTCTGGTATTTTCGTCGGCGCGGCTGGATTTTCCAGCGTCGTGGCCGTGCATGATGAAGACGGTCACACCGCCAGCACTCGGCGCCGCGCCACAAGCCCACGTCGCACCAAATCTGCAGATCCATCGCCTTTCTGCTTCGGATTGGCCGCGCTACGCGCTGGGCATAGGCGAATTGCTCAATCACGAGATTACCCATAGCGCCTACCTGTATCGCGAGGAAGTCTTCGACCGCGAAGAGCTCGAACGCTGGCTGCAAACGCGAACCCAGCCCCAGGGAATGCTCTGCGTCGCCATCCTCGAGGGCAACTTGGTTGGCTTTGCGAGCTATGCACCATTTCGCAGCTTTTCCGGTAGTGTCGATACCGTCGAGCACTCGCTCTATGTCAGCCAGTATTGGCGTACGCAGGGTATTGGTGGCAAGCTCTTACAAGCGAGCCTGCACATCGCCCAGCAAGCCGGGAAAAAATCTCTGGTCGGCGTTATCGATAGCGAGAACTTGCCGAGCATCCGTTTGCACGAGCGCCACCAATTCGATCACGTTGGCTGCCTGCGCGGCTTGGGGCGAAAGTTTGGGGTCTATCGCAACGCCGAGCTCTTTCAGCGACTGCTATCCTAAGTAAGCCCATACCGAAGCGGCGCCCTGTAAAGGCGCACTGGAAGAGATCTACCCATGAATTCGACCATGCCGCACGCTTTACGTATTCTGATTGCGCCGGATCATTACAAGGGGAGCATGAGCGCCCCAGCGGCGGCGCAGATCATGCAGCAGGCCTTTGCTCGGCATTTCCCGGGCGCGACTTTCGATCTTCTCCCCCTTGCTGACGGTGGCGAAGGGACTGCCGCGGCCTTTCAGCAGGCCAAAGCCGGGCTTGTCGAAAAAGTTGCGGTGCGCGATCCTTTGGGGCGATGGCGCGAGGCGGACCTCGTATTACTCGATGCCGGCAAGACCGCCGTGGTGGAAATGGCGCAGGCAAGCGGACTTCTCCTGCTGCGTCCGGAAGAACGCAACCCCCTGCAGACGAGCTCCCACGGCACCGGCGAATTGCTGCGGGCGGCGTTGGAGCGCGGCGCCGAAACCATTCTAATCGGCCTGGGCGGCAGTGCCACCAACGACGGCGGCATGGGCATGCTCACTGCCCTCGGCGCCCGCTTTTATGACGCCAAAGGCAAGGAACTGTCTGCTACAGGGAAAGATCTTGCCCGCGTTGCCAAAGCCGATTTCAGCCAACTGCATCCGCGCCTAGCCGAAGTACACCTTCTCGCCATCTGCGATGTCGATAATCCCCTCCTTGGTCCTACCGGCGCCACCCAAGTCTATGGCCCACAGAAGGGGGCGGATGCCGCCGCGCTCTCGGCTCTGGAGGCCGGCATGCGCAATTACCTCCATCATCTCGAGGCCGATAGCGGCAAAGCCCTTGCTGCCTTGCCAGGTGCCGGTGCGGCCGGCGGTTTGGGTATGGCCTGTCTCTTCTTGGGCGCGCAACTGCGTTCGGGCATAGGGGTCATTGCCGAGCTGCTGCAATTGGAAGAACGCATCGCTGCTGCAGATCTGGTCATTACCGGCGAAGGCTGTATAGATGAGCAAACCCTGCATGGTAAGACGATTGCCGGGGTGCTACGCGTCGCGCAGCGTCAAGCCCGCCCCGTCGTGGTCATCGCTGGCGCTTTGCGAACGGATGTCGAAACTTGGCGGAAATTGGGCGCCACGGCGGTATTCAGTAGCGTCGCCAGCTCGGCCCCGGAGGCGGACCTGCTTGCCTCGGGGCCCAGCAACTTAGAGCGAACCGCCAGCAGCGTTGCCGCCACCTTGGCCTGCGGCCTTGGCCTCGCTGCCCGAACTGCCCAAGCCTAGCCCACGGCAGCACCCATATCGCCGGCGGGGGTAACACTACGCTTTGCCTCCAGATCGATGGGCAAGGGGATGCGCATGGCCCAGAGGTTGACGAGCATACCCAAGGCAGCCAAGACCGCCATTACCCAAAAGACACCGGACCAGCCAACCGTGCCAATGAGCACCGAGGAGGACACCGGTCCAATGGCACTCACGGAGTTGGAGATCAGGCCAATGGCGAAGGCGCCGGCGCCCATAGTCGCCACCGGAAAACAATTACACGGCGACGCCCAATAGTTGGGTGGAGTGGCCATGGTGCAGGCAACGACCAGGGCAGAAATCAAAAACCACGTGTAGGATATTGGTGCAACGTACAAAATCATCAGGGCACCGAGAATCACCGCACCGTTGGCAAAGCTGATCACACGCAGGCGCGCGTTGATGACACTACGGTGGGAGGCATCGCGCCGAGCCCGGAGATCCCCCAGAAGCGCGCCGAGGATGGCGGCCACAAAGCCCATCAGACCCCAGATGAACATGACATTACCGGTTTGCGTCGGTTGGTAGCCGAGATGATAGGCATACAGAGGCAAGAAGCCGCCAATGGTGAACAGCGCCCAATTATTGGGAATCTGGACGATGCCCATGATCCAGGTCATGGGATAGGACCAGGCGCTGCGATGGTGCCCAACCTTGGCTTTTTTGATATCGCCGGCGTGGCTTGCGGCGTCCTTGGCGAAGAGAAAATAGATCACGGAACCCAGCACCATGATCCCGGCAGTAATGAAATAGACATCCTGCCAACCGAGGGCGGCCAGACTCCCGGTGACGATACCGCCAACGGCACCGCCGAGGGTAATGGCGCCCAGCATTGCCGCCAGGGAAATACCGCGCTGGCTAGACCGGAACCATCCTCCGAGTTGCAGCGAGAAGAGCGCAATCATCATGATCATCAACCCTTGGCAGAAGCGCAGCACTACCAGCAGCAGCAAGGATTTGGTGAGGGGAATGAGGATGGGCAGCAATACCTGCGGCACAATGAGAAAAACCTGCGCCAATAGTACCCCGAGTTTGATGCGCGTATCGAAGATGCCGCCGTGGCCAAGAAAAAAGGCCACGAACAACCCAACGGAAAAGGCGTCTACCCCGGCAGTGGCAAGGGTGGATGCGGAAACCCCCATGGCCTGCGCCATGGCGGGCGCGGCGACTCCGAAGGCAGTCAACGACATGAAACTGGTGGTCATGATGATGCCTGCAACCGATGCCATTACCCAACGGTAGGGCGACGAGTATTCCGGTAATTCTTGTAGATCCATGGCTTACTCTCCTCTCAAAAACCAACGCCCCCACCGAGGGGAGGGCTCGGCGGTTTTTCGGGCAGCTCTGGATATAAGAGAATAATAATTTTTGAATACATAGAGTTACCGCCCTAACTTGCCGCTTTTTCAGGCTAGTTCCGGCTCTTTCTTTCCGCAATATTCTATTATTCCACGATGTGGGATAAAGGCGCCGATTTGGGCCTGTGCGGCAGGATAATAAAGGAGAAAGGCTTGCCCGCTCAGCGCGCCATGGGCTTGTATTCCGGATGTTCTGGATAGTGCACGTTGAGGGTGACCTTACGACCGCGTAGGTTACGGACGATGCGCCGCCCCGCCTCGGACAGGAGTTTGCTCCAGACGAGTTGCCGGCGATCGATGGGCGCCGAGATGCTCAGCCCCACCACCCAGGGCAACTTGGCCTCGAGCAGGATGGCAAGACAGCCAACCCCTTCCTCGGCCTCTTCGTTGTCGAGGGCAAAACCGCGCTCCCGGGTGGCCTGCAGTTCCGCGGTCAGGGCGGGAAGGCTTTGCAGGGAGTGGCGGGTAAGGGCAGGAAGGCCACAGCGGCGCGCATAGGCGGCAACGGCTTCGGCATCGCCGCGAGCCAGCATCAGCTTGCCGACGGCGGTGCAATGCAGGGGTGCGCGGCTGCCGATGATCTGCTCCACCCGCATCAGACGACGGGGAGAAACCCGCGCCACATAGAGCACCTCATCCTGCTCTTGAATGCTCAAATTTACCGTCTCTTGCACCTGATCGCGCAACCAGAGCATGGCGGGTCGGGCCAGAGTGCAGAGGTCGTTGCGCCCGGCAATGAGTTCGGCCCAGTCGGCAAGCTGTGCCGCGAAGAGATAGTGTCCTTGCGCATCGCGCGTCAGCAAGCCATTGGCCTGCGCCGCAGCAAGAATGCGAAACGCGGTGGAGCTGGCCAGGCCGGTTTCTGCGGCGAGCACCTTGAGGCTCGCCTCGCCGCCCTCGGCAGCGAGGGCATCGAGGAGGGAACGTAGGCGGTCAATGACTTGTATTCCCGAAGAAACTTGTTTCTTCGCCACGTTTTTATTCCGCATCATGAAAAATTATTTTCATTGCGGAATGATAGTTTTCTTCCTAGAGTGAAAACAAGTTTTCTTCCAACGGACCAAACCATGCAAAGCTCTAACCCTCCGCGCAGCGAATCTCCCGATTTTCGTCACGGCATTCGGTATTTTGGTGCGCCCTGGAGCGCTGATACCGACTACGGCCGCGCGCCCGTGGTACAGAACGACAGCGGTCGTATTGCCGATCCGGCCGATCCGGCCGCGGCCTACCAGGGGCTTTTGCTGGCCGACGCCCTGCGCTATTGCACCCTCCAGGTCTGCGCCGCAAAGTCCTCGGGCCATCCCGGCGGCTTTGCCTCCAGTGCCGAGGCCTATGCCGCCTTGGTACTCCTCGGGCACACCAATATCGTGACGGAAGTGGGGCACCATGCCCCTGGCTTCTACAGCGCCATGTTCCTCGATCGCTCCTTGGAGGCCATGGGGATACACAACATGCAGGATTTCATGGATCGCTATCGCGAGCGCCATGGCCTGCTTGGTCATCTTTCCGGTGCCATTCCCGGTCTTCTTGCCCCGGCCGGTCCCCTCGGTCAGGGACAGCACTTCGCCATGGCCGGCGCCTTGTTGCATCCTGGCGTTCTCTTTCCGGTGACCATTGGCGACGGCGGCCTGGGCGAGCCCTACGTGCTGAGCAGCATGAAGCATTTTCATTTTGCCTACCCGCAAGTCACCAACTATCTGCCCATACTGGTCTGGAACGGCTTTAGCCAGGAACATCATTCGATGATCTCGCGCATGGGCAATGCGGAAATGATTGCCTATTGGCGCGCCCACGATTTTGACGAGGTGATCCTGGTCGATGCCAAGGACTTTGACGATGCCGGGCAGGATGGCGCCTACGTCGATTCCACCCGCTTCTCCCAGGCGGCTCGTATGGCCTTCATGCAGGCAGTGCTGACCGGTATGGCGAAGGCGGCGACCAGCGCCCTTAGTGGCCGCCACACCGCCTTTTTGCTCAAGCAGCTCAAGGGGGCCGGGGTACACACGACGGGAGCCAAGGCGCACAATCTCCATCCGCACGATACCCTGGAGTCGCCCGAGATCTGCGCTGCCCTGAGCGAACGCGCGCTTTCTCCCGAGGCCTGGGCTTTGGTGCGAGAAAACTGCGTACGTGCCGGTGGTGGACCGGCAGCAAAGACGGTGGTTACCGAGCGGGAGTTGGAATTACCTGCCCTGGGCGAGTTTCCCCTGCACGAATACCGGCTCGGCGAAGCAGCAGTGCCGGCCAGCGCCATGGCGGCCTTGGTCGCTTGGCTGGGTGCCCGTGATCGCCGTTTTGTGGTCAGCAATGCCGACGGCACCGAAGCCTCGAACATGAAGGCCATCAACGAGGCCCTGAAGATTCGCCATCCCACCCCGGATCCGCTCTATCATCAAGAGCCGGGGGGCCAGGTTTATGAGCCCTTGAGCGAAGACGCCTGTGCCGGCCTTGCGGCGGGCCTTGCCCTCTTTGGCGGACGTGCGCTCTGGCTGTCGTACGAATCCTTTGCCATCAATGGCTGGCCCATCGTGCAAACCGTTGGCCAGGCAATGGCGGAGCTGCGCCGACGCACGCCCTCGCTGGTGTGTATGTTTACCGCGGGCGCCCTCGAACAAGGTCGCAACGGCTGGACCCACCAGCGGCCGGAAATCGAGAGTTACATCGCCGCACAGATGCGTAATGGCAATGTCTTTTTGCTCTATCCGCCCGATGCCAACGGCATTCAGGCGGCCTATGAGATGGCGAGCACCAGTCACAACAAGATCATGACCATCATTGCCTCGAAGAGTCCGCTGCCCGTGCGCCTGAGCCTCGCCGATGCGCGCCGGGGCCTGCAGGCCGGCGCCGTGACCTTGGCCGAGGCAGGCGAGGGCCAGCGCGGCAGTATCGTCTTTGCGGTCTTGGGCGATATGGTCTTGCAGTCGGTTTTTGCGGTGCAGGAGGATCTCGTGGCGGCGGGCTACCGGGTGCGTATCGTGGCGGTGATCAACCCTCGCCAGCTCTATCGTCCCGAGGATGTGGCGGGAACCGATGTGGCGGAGTTCGATGACCATTTTCTTGCCGACGACGCCTTTCATGCCCTCTTCGATGCCGATCTTTTGGTTGGCGTCAGCGGCGGGCCAGCCACCGCCCTCGAGCCGGTGTTGTTGCGCAGCCGCCATCGCGCCCGGGAGATTTTTGCCTGGCAACGCGGCGACACCACCGCCTCGGCGGGGCAGCTCCTCGGCCTCAACGGTTTAGCCCCGGAACAGATCCGCGCGCGTCTGCGCCAGCGCCTGGAGAGCTTGGGGTAGGGCCATGGGCAAGATCATCGTCATCGACGACGACCCCACCGGGTCACAGACGGTGCATGGCTGCCTCCTGCTCACGCGCTGGGACAGCAGCAGCCTGCGAAGCGCCCTGGCCGATACTGCGCCGCTCTTTTTTATACTGGCCAACACCCGCGCCCTGCCCGCCGCTGCCGCTGCCGACCGCCTGCGGGAGATTGCTCGGGGGTTGCGGGAGGCCCTGGCGGCATCGCCCTCGCCCGATGGCTATCTTCTGGTGAGCCGCTCCGACTCGACCCTGCGCGGTCACTATCCCTTGGAAACCGATCTCCTCGCCGAGGAACTCGGCCCCTTCGATGCCCACTTTCTGGTGCCGGCCTTTTTCGAGGGGGGGCGCATCACCCACAACGGCACCCATTATCTGCGGCAGGATGGACACTTGGTGCCGGTGCACGAAACGGAATTTGCCAGGGACGCGGTCTTTTCCTTTCACCACAGTTATTTGCCCGATTATGTGGAGGAGAAGACAAAGGGTCGCATCCCGGCTGCAGCCGTTCGCGTTCTGCGCCGCGCGGACTTGGTAGAGCAGGGGGAGGCGATTCTCCGTGGCCTGCGCGACAATGCTTGCGTGGCGGTAGATGCAGAAACGCCGGACGATCTCGCCTGTTTTGCCGCCGCGGTGCGCGCCGCCCAACGGGCCGGCAAACGTTTTCTCTTTCGCAGCGCCGCCAGTCTGCTCACCGCCCTGGCCGATCTGCCGCCACAACCGGTTGCCCCAGAGGCGATGGGGCAGTTTCGCCGTGGCACCACTCCCGGCGTGGTTCTCGTCGGCTCCCATGTCCGCAAGAGCAGCGAACAGCTCGAGGTCCTACTCGAGGAGGAGGGGGTTGCTGCCATTGTCGTGGACGTCGATCGATGCCAAGGCGAGGAGCGGGTTGCCTACCAGAACGCGGTGCTGCAGCAATGCGCGGCAGCCTATGCGCAAGGCCAAGATCTGGTGATCTACACCAGCCGCGAGGAACGTCGTTTTGCCAGCGATACCGAGCGTCTGACCTTTGGCGAGGCGGTGTCGCGCTTTCTCATGGAAGTTTTGCAAGGCCTGCCGCGGGATATCAGCTTTCTCATTGCCAAGGGCGGCATTACTTCCAACGACACCCTGAGCACGGGGCTCGCATTGGCAATGGTGCGCAGTATGGGGCAGATCTTACCGGGCTGTTCCCTGGTCCTCTGCCCCGCGGAGCACCCACGTTTTCCCAATCTGCCGGTGGTGATTTTTCCAGGCAACGTCGGCGACCGCGACGCCCTCGCCCTGGTTCGTCGTCGGCTGCGCGGCGCGGGGGCCTGACCATGCTGGCGCCGCGGGAAGAAGAATTTTTTCGCGCCCTGGCAGCGTTGCTCCCCAAGGACGGCCTGTTGCGGGATGTCGAAAGCCTGCGTCCCTATGAGTGCGATGGCCTATCCGCGTTACGCAGCCTGCCGTGGTGCGTCGCCCTGCCGGAGACGGCGGCAGCGGTAGAGGCAATACTCCGTCTCTGCCACGAATATGGCGTTGCCGTGGTGCCGCGCGGGGCGGGGACCGGGCTCTCCGGTGGGGCGCGGCCCTCGCATGCCGCCTTGTTGCTTGGCCTCGCCCGCCTGCGGGAAATGGCCGAGCCGGATCTGCGCAGTCGCTCCATTCGCGTCGGTCCAGGGGTGCGCAACCTGGCGGTTAGCGAAAAGGTTCGTCGCCATGGTCTCTACTACGCCCCTGACCCTTCCTCGCAAATCGCCTGCAGCATTGGCGGCAATGTGGCGGAAAACTCCGGCGGTGTGCACTGCCTCAAATACGGTCTCACCACCCACAATGTCCTCGCGGTGGAGCTCTGCGACAGCAGCGGTGAACGTCTACCCATCGGCAGTCTCGCCCCCGATACTCCGGGCTTCAATTTGCTCTCTTTGGTCATTGGTAGCGAGGGACTCCTCGGTGTGGTCACCAGTTGTACACTGCGCCTCCTGCCCCTCCCACCCCAGACCCTCGTCCTACTGGCCGCTTTTCCCTCGCTGCGGCAGGCGGCCGATAGCGTCGGTGCCATCATCGCCGCCGGCATCCTGCCAGCTGGCCTGGAGATGATGGATCAACTGGCCATACAAGCCGCCGAGGACTTCGTTCATGTCGGTTATCCGCGGGAGGCGGCGGCGATCCTCCTCTGCGAATTGGACGGCGAGGAAGATGAACTCCAGGAGCAACTGCAGCAAGTTGCAGAAATCCTGCGCCAGCAAGGAGCGACGGAGCTGCGTGTCGCCCGCGACGAGGCTACCCGCATGGCCCTGTGGAAGGGGCGCAAGGCGGCTTTTCCGGCGGTGGGGCGCATTGGTCCCGACTACTACTGTATGGACGGCTCCATCCCGCGACAGCGCCTGGCGGAGGTACTCGAGCAAATCAACGTCTTGGCCCGCGACTATGGTCTGCGCGTTGCCAACGTTTTCCATGCCGGGGATGGCAACCTGCACCCGCTCATTCTCTACGATGCCAACCAGGAGGGGGAACAGGAACGGGCCGAGGCCCTCGGTGCGCGCATCCTCGAACTCTGTGTTGCCGTTGGCGGCACGGTCACGGGCGAACATGGGGTTGGAGTGGAGAAGCTCGACGGGATGTGCGTGCAGTTTTCGAGCGCCGAGCTCGCGCAACTCCATCGCATCAAGGCGGCCTTCGATCCTGCTGGTCTGCTCAACCCTGGCAAGGCGGTGCCGAGCCTCCACCATTGCGCCGAGCTCGGGGCCATGCATGTGCACGGCGGCCAGCTCCCGTTTCCCGAACTGGAGCGCTTCTGAAATGGATCGCAGCGACGAGATCCGTGCCCAAATAGTCGCTGCCTACGAGAATCGCAGCGCCTTGGCGATCCGCGGCGGCGGCAGCAAGTCCTTTTATGGGCGCCCGGTGGCGGCATCGCGGACTCTGGAATTGGGCGGGCATCAGGGCATCCTCGAATATGAACCCAAGGAGCTATATATTTGCGCCCGCGCCGGCACCCCATTGTCGGAAATCGAGGCGGTTTTGGCGCAACGGGGGCAGATCTTGGCCTTTGAAGCACCGCATTTTTCTCCGCACGCCACCCTCGGCGGCTGCGTGGCCAGCGGTCTTTCCGGCCCCCGTCGACCCTATGCCGGAGCCGTGCGCGATCACGTCCTCGGGGTGCGTATGCTCAACGGTCGTGGTGAGGATCTGCGCTTTGGCGGCAAGGTGATGAAGAATGTAGCCGGCTATGACGTTTCCCGACTCCTGGCGGGTTCGCTGGGAAGCCTGGGCGTGCTTCTCGAAGTCACCTGCAAGGTGCTTCCGCGTCCAGTCGCTACCCGCAGCCTCGCTTTCGATATGTCGGCTGCCGCGGCCCTCGAGCAGCTGGTGACTTGGTCTCTGCGTCCTAGTCCCATCAGTGCCGCCGCCCACGATGGCGAGCGGCTCTACTTGCGTCTCGAGGGCGCCGCCAGCCGGGTGGAGAACTTTGCCCGCGCCGTCGGCGGAGATCTTCTTGCCGACGATGTGGGCGATCGCTTTTGGGAAGATCTGCGTGAGCAACGATTACCTTTCTTTGCCGGTACCGCTCCCCTCTGGCGTTTGGCTCTGCCGGCTGGATCGCCGCCCGTGCCGGAGAGCTTTGGTACGGTCTTCTACGATTGGGGCGGACAGCAAGGCTGGTTGCGCGGCCCCCTCGATGCCCCGGCATTGCGGGCTTGGGCCGCGCGCCAGGGCGGCCATGCCACCGCCTTCCGCCACCCGCCTGATGACGCCGTCTTTCAAGACCTACCTCCGGCACTCCTCGCCTTGCAACAACGTCTGAAGGCGGCTTTTGATCCTGCCGGTATTCTCAATCCCGGTCGTTTCTATCCTGGTCTATAGGAATCAGTCGATGCAAACTCGTCTCGCCCCACAATATCAGAGCAATCCGCTCGCCCAGGAGGCCGAGACGATTCTGCGCAGCTGTGTCCACTGCGGCTTCTGCAATGCCACCTGCCCGACGTACCAGGTGCTCGGCGACGAGTTGGATGGTCCGCGCGGCCGCATCTACCTACTCAAGGAACTGCTGGCCGGCGCCACAGCAGCGGAGAGTACCCGCTTGCATCTCGATCGTTGCCTATCCTGTCGGGCCTGCGAAACTACCTGCCCCTCCGGGGTGCGCTATGCGCGCCTGCTCGAGATCGGTCGCCACTTGCAGAATGCTGCCTTGCCCCGCGCTCCTGGAGAGGAATTACGGCGGCGAGCGATTCGCGCCATCATCGGCCAGCCCCGGCGCCTACGGCCGCTCCTGGCCCTCGCCCAGACCCTGCGACCGGTGCTGCGCGCACCCATCGCGCGCCATATTCCTGTGCCAGCGCCGGTGCGCTCACCATACCCCGTCACCACCCCGCAGCGCGGGAAAGTCCTTGCCCTTGCCGGCTGTGTGCAGAGTGTGGCAACCCCACAGACTGAAGCAGCGCTACAAAAGATCCTCGCCCACCTTGGTTACACCTTGTTGCGTGGCGAGGGCTGTTGTGGCGCCCTGAGTCTGCATCTGGATGCCTGGGAGGAGGCCCACGAGCAGATTCGGCGCAATATCGATGCCTGGTGGCCCGTCGTTACTGCCGGAGTAGACGCCATCCTCGTCAGCGCCAGCGGCTGTGGCAGCGTCGTCAAGGACTACGGCGATATCCTCCGCGACGATCCGCAGTACGCCGCCAAGGCGGCCCGCATAGCAGCCCTGGCCAAGGACCCCTCGGAGTGGCTGCAGGCTCATCGTGAGGCGTTGCCAATGGCAACGGAGGAGCGCGCTCGCATCGCCTTTCATGCCCCCTGTTCCTTGCAACATGGCCAGCGCATTCAGGGCGTCGCCGAGGCAATTCTGCAAGGCTTGGGCTACCGTTTACTGCCGGTGACCGACGCCCATCTCTGCTGCGGCTCGGCCGGCAGCTATTCCTTGCTGCAGCCACAAATGGCAGAGGAGCTGCGTAGGCGCAAGCTGGAAAATCTCGAAGCCGAACAGCCGCAATGGATTGCCACCGCCAATGTTGGCTGCCAACTCTTTCTCAACCAAGCCGCGCAGGTACCCGTTCGTCATTGGCTGGAATTGGTGGCAGAGGCCTTGCCGGAGGCGTAGACCGGCGGCGCGATGATATTTTTTTATGGGACGAAAATCGCTTGTGCAACGCCCAGGCGCGAACTATACCTAGACGAAATCGTCCGTAGAACTCTCGATACAAGGCGACAGTAGCAGCGAGTGGAGGTGATCGATGGCGGCAACCTACGACATCCTCATTGTTGGCGGCGGCATCAACGGCGTCGGAATTGCCAGGGATGCGGCCGGGCGCGGCCTTTCGGTCCTCCTGGTGGAGCAAGACGACCTCGCGGCCCATACCTCGTCTGCCAGCACCAAGCTGATACATGGTGGCTTACGCTACCTGGAATACTACGAATTCCGTTTGGTGCGGGAGGCACTACAGGAGCGAGAGCGCTTACTGGGAATTGCCCCCCATATCATCTGGCCGCTCGAATTTTTGCTGCCCGAGGGTCCAGGCGGGCGAGCCCGCTGGAAGATACGGGCCGGCCTATGGTTGTACGATCACCTTGCCAGCCGGCAGAGTTTGCCGGCCTCGCGAGCGCTCGATTTCGCCACGCATCCCGCTCACGAGATCCTGCAGGAGCCATACCGACTGGGCTTTAGCTATGCCGACTGCTGGGTGGAAGACAGCCGCTTGGTGGTGCTCAATGCCCTCGACGCCAAGGAACGTGGAGCGGAGATTCGCACCCGCTGCCGCTTGCTGTCGGCACGGCCGGAACCGGGCCACTGGCGCGCGCAGCTACAAGAGCCATCCGGCACTACCTACACCGTCACGGCATCCGTCTTGGTCAACGCCACCGGCCCATGGGTAGGAGATCTTCTGCACCGCGAGCTCGGCCTCGCAAGCCAGAAAACCGTGCGCAAGGTAAAGGGCAGCCACATCATCGTGCCCAAATTATACGCCGGTGACTTCGCCTTTCTCCTACAAAATCCCGACAAGCGCATCGTCTTTGCCATTCCCTACGAAAGCGAGTACACCCTGATTGGCACCACCGATATCCCCATGCAGGGCGATCCGGCCAAGGTGGAGATTTCTCCGCAAGAGACGCAGTATCTGTGTGCGAGCGTCAACGCCTATTTCCGCAAATCCATTACTCCGCAAGATGTTTGCCGCAGCTATTCGGGTGTTCGTCCCCTGTACGATGACCATGCTGCCAACGCCTCGGCGGTGACCCGCGACTACGTGCTCGACCTGCAACAAGATGGGCACCCGCCCCTGCTCTCGGTTTTTGGCGGCAAAATCACTACCTATCGGCGCCTGGGAGAGCATGCACTGCAACTCCTCGCACCAGCACTGGGACTTGCCAACATTTCTTCCTGGACGGCCAGCGAGGCCCTGCCCGGCGGTGCATTGGGCGGAAGCTTCGAATCCTTTCTGGTCCGCCTTGGGCAGCGCTATGCCTTTCTGCCGCCGGCACTTTGCCGGCGTTTGGCGCGTGCGTACGGGAGCCGCGTCGAAAGCATCCTCGGCACCGCCCAAAGTCTCGCCGACTTGGGGACAGATTTTGGCGGCGGGCTGTATCAGGCCGAGGTCGATTATCTCTGGGATCAGGAATGGGCCAGGGAGGCGGAAGATATTCTCTGGCGTCGATCCAAGCTCGCCCTCCACGTGCCCGCGGAAACCCCCGCTCGCCTGGAGGCCTATCTACAGCAACGCAGCAGAGGAGGACGGGAAAGTATTGGCAACTAACCGCAGGTAACGCTGTCGAGGAGGAGAAAAAATGTCGAAAGAATATATCGGCGCCATCGATCAAGGCACCACCAGCACGCGCTTCATGGTCTTCGATCGCGAAGGCAAGGTCATCAGTAGCGCCCAGAAAGAGCATCGACAAATCTACCCACAACCGGGATGGGTAGAACATGATCCGCTGGAAATCATCGATAACAGTAACGAAGTCATCGGCGCCGCTCTGGCGCGCGCCAAGCTCAGCCCCGAAAACCTCATTGCCGTGGGCATCACCAATCAGCGCGAAACGACCTTGCTTTGGGATCGCCACAGTGGCAAACCCCTGTGCAATGCCCTGGTCTGGATGGACACCCGCAACGACGAGCTGGTGCAGCGCTACGCCCAGAATGGCGGACAGGATCGCTTTCGTAGCCGCACCGGGCTGCCCTTGGCCACCTATTTTTCCGCCCTCAAACTTGCCTGGATCCTCGAGCAGGTTCCGGGCGCGCGGCAAGCCGCCGAGCGTGGCGACGCCCTCTTCGGCAATATCAATACCTGGCTTGCTTGGCAGATGACTGGGGGGCCCAAGGGTGGGCTGCATATTACCGATGTCAGCAATGCCAGCCGAACCATGTTGATGGATCTCGCCAGCTGTCAGTGGGATGCCGATCTCCTGGCGGAATTTCGCATTCCCCCCGCCTGCCTGCCGGAAATTCGTCCTTCTGCCATGGTCTACGGCGAACTCTGCTGTGCACCCCTGCGCGGCACCCCCCTGGCCGGCATGTTGGGAGATCAGCAGGCCGCACTTTTCGGGCAAACATGTTTTCGCCCCGGCGGCGCCAAGAATACCTACGGTACCGGCTCCTTTTTGCTGATGAACACCGGCAACAAGTTGGTGCACTCGGCGGCCGGCCTGCTATCGACCATCGCCTACCAAATCCAGGGAGAAGCCCCGGTATATGCCCTCGAGGGCGCCATCGCCATCACCGGTGCCCTGGTCCAGTGGTTACGCGACAATCTTCGGCTTTTCGATGTTGCCGGGCAGATCGAACCCCTCGCACGCAGCGTCGCCGACAATGGCGATGTCTACTTCGTGCCCGCCTTTTCTGGACTCTATGCCCCCTATTGGCGCGATGATGCCCGCGGCGTCATCGCTGGCCTCACCCGCTTTGCCACCAAGGCTCACATTGCCCGGGCCGCCTTGGAGTCTACGGCGTATCAGGTCCGCGATGTGGTCGAGGCCATGGAACAAGACAGTGGCATTGCCCTTAGCCGTTTGCGCTGCGATGGCGGTATGGTGGTCAACGAGCTCCTCATGCAGTTTCAGGCAGACATGCTCGGTAAACCGGTCCTCCGTCCACGCATGATCGAAACTACGGCCCTGGGCTCCGCCTACGCGGCGGGCCTGGCTACTGGATATTGGCAGAATTTTCAGGATCTCGAGGCCAACTGGGGCATTGATCGCGAGTGGCAACCTGCCCTCGCGGAAGGCGAGCGCGCGCGTCTCTACCATTCCTGGAAAAAAGCCGTTGCACGTTCCTTCGGCTGGGTAGAACAAGGAGAACGACATGTCAACTAATACTTCTCGTCCCGGATATGGCGTAAAGACCGGCTGGCGCGCCGAATCCATCTGGTCGGAGATGCTGGCGGAATTCTTCGGCTGTTTTGTTTTGCTCGCCTTTGGCGCCGGCTGCGTTGCCGTGGCCGTGGTCGGCCTCACCGAATCGGGACGCACCAGCGTCATCTTTCAAGGGGCGGGGGGCTGGATGCTCATCGTCTGGGGCTGGGCCTTCGCTGTGATCATGGCCATCTATGTTGCCGGAGGGGTCACCGGGGCACATATCAATCCCGCCGTGACCCTGGCTTTCGCCCTCAAAGGGGATTTTCCCTGGCGTAAGGTTCTGCCCTACTGGTTAGCGCAGGTCGCTGGCTGCTTTGCTGGCGCGGCCATCGTCTTTCTCGACTATTTCAAAGCAATCGATGCCTGGAATCTCAGTCATCAGGTGCTCAGCCGCGCCGATCCTGGGGGTATGACCACCTTCAGCATCTTTGCCACCTTTCCTGCGGCGTATTACGGTAACGAGATGGGTCTGGCCTTGCTCGATCAAGTGATTGCCACCTTCTTTTTGGTGCTCTTCGTTTTTGCCATCATCGACAACATGAATGTTGGACCACGCGCCAATCTTGCCCCCTTTCTAGTCGGCCTTGCGGTGGCTGCCATCGGTGCCTCGTTTGGAACCGGCACTGGCTATGCCATCAACCCCGCCCGCGACTTTGGCCCGCGTTTCTTCTGTTGGCTGGCCGGCTGGGGCAGCAACGCCCTGCCAGGACCGCACGGCTATTGGTGGGTGCCGATCCTCGGACCCCTCATCGGTGCCAGCCTCGCGGTTTTCGCCTACGACTGGTTCATCAGTAGGACGCTCTGCGCCCGCGCCAAGCTACTACGCGAGCGCCAACCCCATGTAGAGCAACACGGCTTGGGCTTCAAGCTCGAAAAATTGCAAAGCGCCCTCGAAGAGGTCCGCAAGGAAATGGAAGCCGACCGAAAGGCGGCGGGAGAATCTTCATGAAAGCCCTCGTCAATGCCCCCGAAAATGTCGTAGCCGAAGCCTTGGAGGGGATGGCCCTCGCCTATCCCGAGTTGCTACACGTCGAGACCGAGCCGCGCTTTCTGCGCCGCAGCGACGCGCCCCGGCGCGGCAAGGTCGCCCTGGTTTCGGGCGGCGGTTCTGGTCACGAACCGCTGCACGGTGGCTTCGTTGGCAGCGGCATGCTCGACGCCGCCTGTCCGGGCGAAGTCTTCACCAGCCCCACTCCCGACCAGATCCTTGCCGCCGCTCAGGCGGTGAATGGCGGTGCCGGCGTTCTGCTCATCGTCAAAAATTACACCGGCGATGTCCTCAACTTCCAGCTCGCAGCGGAGCTCTTGGCGGCCGCCGACATCCCCACGGAGACGGTATTGGTGGATGACGATGTCGCCGTCACCGACTCCCTCTACACCGCTGGCCGGCGCGGCGTGGGTGCAACGGTGCTCATCGAGAAGATCTGCGGCGCTGCCGCCGAGGCGGGAAAGAGTCTGGCCGATGTTGCTCGCATCGGACGCGAAGTCAACGCCGCCGCTCGCTCCATGGGCCTTGCCCTTACCCCCTGTACCAATCCCCAGGCCGGACAGCCCAGCTTCCAGCTCGGCGAACAGGAAATCGAGTTCGGCATTGGTATTCATGGCGAGCCGGGACGCAGCCGTATTCCCCTGGCCAAAGCAGACACGCTCACCGAGATGCTCCTCACTCCCATTCTTGCCGATCTTCCCTTCCGCTCTGGCGATACTGTCTTGCTCTTTGTCGATGGCTTGGGGGCCACACCGCTACTCGAACTCTATATCGTCTACCGTGCGGCAACGCGAATTGCCGAGCAACACGGCCTGCGAATTAGCCGCCGCCTGGTCGGATCGTATATGACGAGTCTGGATATGGCCGGGGTTGCCATTACCCTACTGCGCATGCAGGAGGACTGGCTCGGCTACTGGGATGCGCCGGTACGCACCCCTGCCCTCTCTTGGGGTGCAACGCCATGCTGACGACGACGAATCTACGCGCCTGGCTCGACTGCCTGCACGGCCGCTTGGTGCAAGAGAAGGATCAGCTCAACGCCCTCGACACCGCCATCGGCGACGCCGACCACGGCAGCAATCTGTTGCGCGGCTTTCAAAAAGTGCAGGAAAAATTGCACGATAACGATCCACCGGACATTCCCGCCCTATGCAAGCTGGTGGGTATGACCCTCATCAGCACCGTTGGTGGTGCCTCTGGCCCCTTGTACGGCACCTTCTTTCTCGAGGTGGGAAAGTCGATCGCGGCGGGCAGCACCGCCGTAGCGCCGGAAAGCTTCGCCACTGCCTTGGCCGCTGGGCTACGAGGCATTCAGCGACTGGGCAAGGCAGAACTTGGCGACAAGACCATGGTCGATGCCCTAAGCCCCGCCATCGATGCCTTGCTCGCAAACCAGAGCCCGGCAACCGCCGCGCAGGCCGCGCGTGCGGGTCTGGCGGCAACCATCCCCCTCGTGGCGCGCAAGGGTCGGGCGAGCTATTTGGGGGAACGCTCCCGGGGTCATGCCGATCCCGGCGCGGCGTCCGCAGCACTACTCTTCGACTGTCTGGCCACAGCCACACCGAGTAGCTGAACGATGCAAAGCCGGGTTGCCCTGGTTCTGGTCAGCCACAGCCGGCCCTTGGCCGAGGGCCTGCTACGCATGCTGCAGCAGGTGGCGGGTGACCTCCCGATGGCGATCGCCGCCGGGGTGGGAGAAGGAGGCCAGGACCTGGGGACCGACGCCACTGCCATTCTTGCAGCCCTGGAGCACCTCGACAATCCCGCGGGGATCTTGCTCCTGGTCGATCTGGGCAGCGCCTTGCTCAGCGCCGAGACCGCCCTGCAACTCGCGGAATCCTCACTGCTGGGGCGCGTGCAAATCTGCCCGGCGCCCTTCGTGGAAGGTGCCATTGCGGCCGCCGTCGCCGCCGCTGGTGGTCTCGAGCTCACCGCGGTTTGTAGCGCGGCGCGTACGGCGCTGGACAGCAAAATGCAAGCCTTGCGCGGCGACGACACGACAGCGGCCGGCGCCGCGACTGCCGACCACAAAACCATTCGCAGCACCCCAGAGGCAGACGAGGACTGGGAAAGTCTGGAGCTGCAACTGCAAGATCCCGCCGGACTCCATTTGCGCCCAGCGGCAGCGCTGCTGCGTCTGGCGGCGGAGGGAGAGTCCCCCACCTTTCTTGCCCGCAATGATCTAGCCGAGCGGATTCCCCTCGACAGTCTCAGCGGCCTACTTTCCTTATCGTTACGCCAGGGAGATCGCCTGCATTTATACACCCGAGGCCCGCACGCGCAACAACGTCTCGCCGCTATGGCGACGCTATTGACCCGCGAGACACCGTCGCCCCTTGCACCGGCAACCAGTTCACCACGAACCGCCGTGCCCGGAACCGCCGTTGCCCCCGTCTACGCTCTACGTCAGTCGCCGGTGACCCTGCCGGTAAGTCCGGCGGTAGACCCCGAGGCCGAGCTTGCCGCCCTTCGCGAGGCCATCCGGGCGGTAGAAAAAGAGAGCGCAGATGACGAAATTCTTGCCGCTCAAAGACTCTTTCTCCAAGACAGCGCCTTGCTCGGTGCGGCCGAGCGTGGGATTCGAGAGCGCGGCCTGAGCGCGGCCCAGGCTTGGCTCGAGGCAGCGACGGAGATCGAGCAAAGGCTAGCAGCGATACCCGACCCTACCCTCCGCGCCCGCCGAGCCGACCTGCTCGATCTCCGTAACCGGGTTCTACAGGGCCTCGGGGTGTCCTTGCCCTGGCAAGTACCCGATCTACCCTCCTTTATCCTGCTTGCCGACGAACTCCCCCCCTCTGTGGCAAGACGCCTCGATCCGGCACGGGTTTTAGGCGTCCTCGATCGACGCGGCGGGCAAAATTCCCATGCCGCGATATTGTTGCGCGCAGCGGGGATTCCTTACCTGGTTGGCATCGGCGCGCAGCCCATTGCCGATGGCACCCTGCTGGCCATGGATGCCGGACAAGGGCGGTTTTGGCTCCATCCCAGTCCCGAAGAAGTGCAGCAACTGCAAGGTCGGCAAGCCACGCTGGCCGCGACTCCCGCAAGTTTTGGACTGCTGTCCTGCCAAGATGGCAGTACCCTCGAATTTTGGGCCAATATCAGCAGTCGCGCCGAAGCCGAGGCGGCAGCGCGGCTCGACGTCCGGGGCGTCGGTCTCTTGCGCAGTGAATTTCTCTTTCTGGACGCCCGCGCGGCGCCGACGGAGGCCGCGCAAGAGGCAAGTTTCCGCAACCTCTTCGCGCCGCTGCAGGGAAGACCCATCGTTGTACGTCTACTCGATGCCGGTGCCGACAAAGCTCTGCCTTTTCTGCAGCTGCCCAAGGAGACCAACCCCGCCTTGGGCCTACGTGGTATTCGCGCTTTGGAACGTCGCCCCGAGTTTTTGCATCAACACCTGCGCGCCATCCTGCGCGCTGGCGCCGGCCATGATCTTCGCCTGCTGCTACCGATGGTGACGGCGCCCGCCGAGGTCACCCGCTTTCGCGCGGTGCTACGTGAAATTCATCAACAACTAACCGCAGAAAATCTGCCACACCCTTGGCCCGTCGCCGTCGGTATCATGGTAGAGGTACCGGCAGTTGCCCTCGACATTGACGCATTTATTGCCGTTACCGACTTTTTTTCGCTGGGTACCAACGATCTCGGACAATACACTGCCGCCCTCGATCGTGAGCAGACCGACCTGCCGGAACTCGAGGCGAGCAGTCGCGCCGCCCTACTCGAGCTCTGCGCCCGTACGGTTCAGCAGGGCAAGCGACCCGTATCGGTATGTGGTGAGGCCGCCGCCGATCCCGCCATGGCGCGGGAGTTTCTGCGCATTGGCCTACGCCGACTATCCTTGGCACCGGCCCGTCTACCCGCGCTCTACGTCAATCTGCAAGCGGAGTGTGGGACCGGTCGCGAGGCTCAGGCCCGCGCCAAGACGTGATCGAGCCAGTGGCTCGAGAGCCGTTCGAGGAGGCGATTTTGGCTCTGACGGGCAACGAGGTTGTCGAGATCGACCCAGCCCAGGGGCTGATCCTGACCGGCGCAGGTGAAGACCGCGCGGGTGCGTTGGCCGGTTTCCGGGTCGATCTGCCACTGCAGGCACTGGGCACAGACCCCCTTGAGCATGCACTGCATGGGGCTGCCAACGGTGGCCACCGCCTCCAGGTGGGCGGGGAAGGCAGTCGCCAAGTCGCCGCGCAGGGCCGACTGAAAGCCCTTGAGAAGCCCCGTCGAGCCCATGACCATGAGGCGATCGACCGCAGCCAAGGGTATGCCCTGTGCAGCATTCTGCCCTGGCAGTTGGCCCGCCGCGTAGTCGCGTAACAACTGCACCATATCGCTGGCTTCGACGCTGAGATCTTGCGGACGCCGCGCCGCAATGAGCGGACCCTTGGCGGTACACCAGAGAATTTGATCCGCTGCCGCCTCCAGCTCGTCTTGATGGTCGAGCTCGCTCGCCTGGGCAAAGGCCGCCACGTACAAGACGCGGTTGCCCGCGGCCCGCAGGGCAGGGCCAATGTCGAGCATCACCGCGGCCCCCCAGCGTCCGGCCACTACGGCAATGGTCTTGCCCTGCGGAATATCGGTGGGTGCCCCCGTTGGACCCATGAGCAGGACCGGCTCGCCCTCCTGCAAGCGCCCGGCAATACGTGGCGCCGTTCCCCATTGCAGCACCAGAAGGCGAATCAGATCGCCTTCCACCCCCGCACCGCTAACGGTGAGGACGGGAATCTGCAAGCGCGTGTTCTCCACCACGGGGCTTCCCGTCTCAAAGGTCTGCAAACGAAAAAACTGCCCCGGCGCAAAGTTTTTGGCTGCCGCCGGTGCCTCGACCCAGAGTTCGCAAACTGCCGGATTGCTGCGATCGATGCGCCGCACCCGCGCCTGCAGGCGTGCCGCCAAGCGCTCCTGAAAACCGGAGAGATCCGCAGCCGATGCCGCCGGCAGCAGCGCCATGGCGGCAAGAATGTCGGGGTAACTGCGCTTGGCCGAGGCAATGGCCTTGACCACACTACCGTGATACACGGGATGGGTATCGCCGATAAAGCTCACCCGATGCCCCAGCGCGTCTTGGTAGGAGGTAAACGGACCCGGCTCTGCCGCCTTGCAGTGCTCCGCCACCTGCACCGCCTGCATACTGGCGTCGTGGTGGGCAAGGTAGGGCTGGAAATGATCGCCGTCGAGCTCCAAGGTACCGGGATACTCGCGCTCATAGATGGTATTGGGGACGGTACCAGCAGCCACAAAAACCCCCCGTGCCGGCAGGGTGAGCTCCTCGCCCGTGGAAACCCAGCGACCATCCTCTTCGCGCAACTTCCGGAAAACCATGCTCTGCACGTGCCCATAGGCATCCAGCTCGGCGCGCAGGGGATCGACACCCTCATGGTAGAAGAGGCCTTCCTGCATGGCCTTGATCAATTCCTCGTGGTTGCGGGTATAGGCCGGCGACTGGCGCATGCCCTTACGGTAGGCCAGGGTCACGCCGCCCCAGGCGTGGAGCAATGGGATGAAGTTGGGCGCCTCCTGGGCGGCTGCCGCCCGTTCGCGCTCGGCGCGCACCGCTCGACCATGGGCGAGGAATTCGTCGAGAATGCCGGCGTCTTCTTCCGAAAGACCGGCGCGCAGTTTCTGCTCGCCCAACTCCGGCAGCAAGGCCTCATAGCGTGCCAGTACCTTTTCCACTTGGCGGATGTAGTAGGCCTGCACCTCGGTGGCGGTATCGACAGCGGTAAGGCCACCGCCAATGACTACCGCCGGCAGACGTACCTGCAGGTTGGCGAGGCTACTTTTTTTGCCGGCGCCGGTGAGCTGCAGGGCCATGAGAAAATCGCTGGCCTGACGCATGCCGCGGGCAAGACTGCCGGGCATGGAGAGAACCCGCGGCAGCCCCGCACCGGTGGCCAGCGAAACATGATCGAAGCCGAGAGCCCAAGCATCTTCGAGGCGCAGGGTACCGCCCAGACGCACCCCGCCAAAGATCTGGAAACCCGGGCGGCGCAACAGGCTCATATAGATGAGCTTGAGGAAGTTTTTATCCCAGCGCACGGTAATGCCGTATTCCGCCACACCGCCAAAACCGAGGAGGATGCGTTCATCGAGATCCTCCTGCAGGGCATTCCAATCGCGTACCGGCGCGCGCAGCAAAGACTCCGGCAAGGGCTCGATCTTTAAGCCATCCACCCCCGCAACGGCACAACCAGCCTGCAACAAGTGATGCGCGAGAGTGAAACCCGCAGGGCCCATACCCGCAATCAAGACCTTGCGGCCGTTGTACGGCGCGGCGCAGTACTGCTCCCGGCGTAGGGGATTCCAGCGGGTGAGCAGATCGTAGATTTCCACTCCCATGGGCAGTGCCAGCACATCGGTGAGGATCCGCGTCTCCACCTGCGGGATATTGACCGGATCTTGCTTTTGGTAAACGCAGCCCTTCATGCAGTCGTTGCAGATGCGATGCCCCGTAGCAGGGACCATGGGATTGTCGACCATGATCATGGCCAGGGCGGCAATGCTGAAGCCATCGCGACGCAAGATCTGCATCTCGGAGATTTTCTCTTCCAAGGGGCAACCGGTGAGGGTAACGCCCAAGGGATCGACCTTGAAACCGAGCTCGGGCACCCCCTTCTTTTCCGGGAAGCCGCGGGAGCAGAAGTCACCGTCGTGATCGTGGCAGTAGAGGCAGTAGTGGACCTCGCTCTGTACGCTGCGCAAGTCCATGCGGGTATCGGTGAGGTGAAAGGCATCGCGGCGACGCCACTGCGCGGGGTCGCCGGCCAAAGGTTGATCCGGGCGCGCGGTGAAATACTGCAGGGGGACGAGATGCTCGTGATCCATCCGTTCCGGCAGCCGAAAGCTCGACCAGCCACGCACCGCCAAGGCCGCCGCCGGATCCGTAAGGGCCAGGGCACACCATTGGGTCAACCGAGCAATCTTCTCGGCCTGGGCGGCTTCGTCGGCCAACCAGCCCATCCCCAGGCGGGCGATGGACCATTCGCGATCGGTTTCGGGCAGGGCGGCGGCGCGGATTTCTGCATCCAGCCAACGCTGCAAATCGGCAAAGCTCGCGGTGTATTCCCCCCGGAAACGGCGGCCACGGCGCAGCACAAACTGCTTTTTGAACTCCATGACCACATCCTGATCACGGATTTTTTTCTGCAATTCCTGGTTTTCGTCGGCGATAGCGAAAAATTCCGCCAGAAATCGCTCTACATGCGGGGCCACAGCCAAGAGTAGGGCGCTGCGTTCTTGGCCATCCTGCGCCGCACTACCGGCGCGGTAGGCGAGTAGGCGCTGGGCCAACTGCGCATCGCGGGCCTGTAACTCCGCAACGAAGGCGCTATCCAAACGCTCCGTGGCGGAGGCCTGCAAATAGTCCGAAAAGGCAAAATCATTCAGCTGTAACATCGCAAACTCCCTGCTTGCTCTGCCGGCAGAAGCCGGCAATTGTGCGCTGCTCCGGCCTCAAATGTCGAGGCGCGAAACGTAGCGGGCATTCTCCTCGATGAAGCGACGACGCGGCTCGACCGCGTCGCCCATGAGCATGGAAAAGACCTCATCGGCGGCAATCGCGTCTTCCACATCAACCCGCACCAAACGCCGATTCTCGGCATTCATGGTGGTTTCCCAGAGCTGTTCCGGGTTCATCTCACCCAAGCCTTTGTAGCGCTGGATCTCGACGCCACGACGGGCATCGGCCAGCAACCACTGCATGGCAGCCCGAAAACGCCGTACGTCCTGGCCGCGCTCGCCGCGCTGGATGCGCGCGCCAGTACCGATCTGCGCCTCCACTTCGCGGGCATAGCGGCCAAGATGGCGGAAGTCGCTGCTGGCGAAGAAGGGGCTGTCGATATAGCGCTGCTCGCGGCTGCCATGCAAGGTCCGGCGCAAGAGCAAGCGCGGCTCTTCGGCATTGCCCAACCACTCCAGCTGCCAAGTCTCCCCCGGGGCGGCAGACGCCTGCAGCTCCGCTGCCAGGGCCTCGGCATAGCGCGACCAGGCGGCAGCATCGCTCTCGGCCTCGGGTGCCGGCACACTCGCGAAGGCCCAGAGCAAAGGCTGGGGGTAGCGGCGCTCGAGGCGCTGGATGAGGGTATCGATGTGTTGGTACAGACGCATCATCGTCGCCAACTGTTCCTCGTCGAGGAGCCGATCGGCGGCGGCATGGAACTGCGCCCCCTGCATGGCAATTTCCCGCAGGTAGGCCGCCAGCTCTGCATCGTCTTTGAGGTAGCGCTCATCGCGGCCCTTTTTTACCTTGTAGAGGGGCGGCTGGGCGATATAGACATGACCGCGTTCCACCAGCTCTGCCATCTGGCGGTAGAAAAAGGTGAGCAGAAGGGTCCGGATATGACTGCCGTCGACATCGGCGTCGGTCATGATGATGACCCGATGGTAGCGTAGCTTGCTAACGTCGAAGTCTTCCTTGCCAATGCCGGTACCGAGGGCGGTGATCAGGGTACCGATCTCATCCGAAGAGAGCATGCGGTCAAAACGCGCCCTTTCGACGTTGAGGATCTTACCCTTGAGCGGCAGGATGGCCTGATGGCGCCGATCCCTTCCCTGCTTGGCAGAGCCACCGGCGGAGTCGCCCTCAACCAGGTAGATTTCGCACTTGGCCGGATCCTTTTCCTGACAATCGGCCAATTTCCCCGGCAGATTGGCCACGTCCAAGGCCCCCTTGCGGCGGGTGAGTTCGCGTGCCTTGCGCGCCGCTTCCCGCGCTCGCGCTGCCTCGATGATCTTGGCAGCAATGGCCTGCGCCTCTTTGGGGTGTTCGTCGAGGAAGATGGTCAGCGCTTCGGTCATCGACGACTCGACAATGGGCTTGACCTCGCTCGAAACCAGTTTGTCCTTGGTCTGCGACGAAAATTTGGGGTCTGGTACCTTCACCGAGAGCACTGCCGTCAGGCCCTCGCGGGCATCATCTCCGGTTGCCGCGATCTTCGCCTTGGCCAGGAGCCCCTCGCGCTCCATGTATTGGTTCAAGGTTCGGGTGAGGGCGCCGCGCAAACCAGCAAGATGGGTACCGCCATCGGCTTGGGGGATGTTGTTGGTAAAGCAGAGTACCGTCTCGCTGTAGCTGTCGCTCCACTGCAAGGCCGCCTCCACCGTAACTCCGTCGCGCTCTCCGCGCAGAGAGATGATGGATGGGTGGATGGCAATGCGATTGCGATTGAGATGCTCGACGAAGGCGCGGATACCGCCTTCGTAGCGGAAGACTTCCTCGCGTCCTTCGCCACGCTCGTCGACCAGCCGAATATGTACCCCAGAATTGAGAAAGGCCAGTTCGCGCAAACGCTTGGCAAGGATGTCGAAGTGAAAACGCGTCTGCGCGAACACCTGTGGCGAGGGCAGAAAACGGATTTCGGTGCCATGCTTGCGCGAGGCTTCGGCGCGGGCAAGAGGGGCCACCGGTTCGCCATCGCGATACTCTTGCGTCCACACGTAGCCGTCGCGCTGGATCCGCAGTCGCAGCCAACTGGAGAGGGCGTTGACTACCGACACCCCTACGCCGTGCAAGCCACCGGAGACTTTGTAAGAGTTATCGTCAAACTTCCCGCCGGCATGCAGCACGGTCATGATCACTTCTGCCGCCGAGCGGCCTTCTTCCGCGTGGATGTCGACCGGGATGCCGCGACCATTGTCGATGACGCTGACGGACTCATCGTCGTGGATGGTGACGACGATTTGATCGCAGTGCCCGGCCAGGGCTTCGTCGATGGCATTGTCCACCACTTCGAAAACCATGTGATGCAAGCCACTGCCATCATCGGTATCGCCAATGTACATACCCGGGCGCTTGCGCACGGCCTCGAGGCCGCGCAGGACCTGAATACTGGAAGAATCATAGGTTTTTGTCATTGGATATCCTCGATCAATCGACCTGCATGCAGACGAAAAATGGTACCACTGGCGCTGCTCGGTGCCTCTGTGCTCGCGGCAAAGACTTGGGTGTGCAGGGTATCGAGCTCCTGCATCCACCACTGCCGTGCGTTGGCATCGAGCTCGACGGCAAAATCGTCAATCAGTATCACCGGCAGTGCCGCCCCAGCCGCGCGTTGCACGGCGATCTGTGCCAAGCGAAAGGCAATGCCCAGCAAACGCAGTTGTCCGCGAGAGAGTTGTTCGGCGGCAGGGTGTCCGGCGCTGCGAAATTGCAGGCGGGCACGATGCGGGCCACTGTGGGTATAGGCAAATTGTCGATCAAGGCTGAGGTCTTTTTCCAGCGCTGTGGCGAGATCGCCCGACCAACCCGGATGGAGCACGAAATCGACCTGCTGCTCCGCTTGTGGTCCGGCCGCCCAAATACGTTGAAAATGGTCTTGCAAGGCTTGCAAATGGGCCTGCCGTTGCTCCTGGATGCGCATACCCAAACGGAGCAGTGCCGGATTCCAGGCCTGTGGCGCCAGACCCTGGCGTAGCGCAGCATTCCGTTGGCGCAGCACATGACGGTATTCTCGCAAGGTCTTGCCATAGAGTCGATCGGCGTAATACAAGCCCCAGTCGAGGATGCGTCGCCGTTCTTCGGCAGAAGCCGAGACAAAATGCGCGTTGCCTTCGTGCCAAGCCTGCAAGGGCAGAGCATCGAGCAGTTCCCAGGCGCTCTGGACTCGCTCCCCGTCGCAGGAAAGCTCCCGATACATTCCCCTTCGGCGCATGCCGATGTAATCGGCATTGCCTTGGTAGAGGCGTGCCCCAAGGAGGTATTCTTCGCTCCCATCGCGAATCAGTTGGCGTTGGCCATGCCGCCAACTTTGTCCCAAAGCAAGCAGGTGCAGGGCCTCGAGTACCGTGCTCTTACCTACACCATTGGCGCCGATCAGCCAGTTCCAGCCCGGCTCTGGGCGCAGGCGCAGCTGCGCGATGCTCCGCAGATTTTGGATCTGCAGCTCGGCTACGGGCATCACAGTCGGATGGGCATGACGATATACAAAGGATTATCGCTTTCCACGCCGCGAATCAGGGCACTACTGCTACTGTCACGAATCTCCAGCAACAATTCCTCCTCGCTCACTATCTGCTGCACATCGAGGAGATAGCGGGCATTGAAAGATATCTCGGTTGCCGAGCCAGTAAGATTTGCGGGTACCGAGACTTCGCCCTCTTCTTGTTCTTCGTTGCGACTGCGCAAGATGATTTCGTGGGGATGGAACTGCACCGAGCAGACGGGGTTCTTGTCACTGGCGATGACATCGATCTGTTGCAGTGCGGCGCGGAAGCTCTGTCGATTGACTTGGCAGCGACTCGGCTGCCCCATGGGGATGACGCGTCGATAATCCGGATAGTTCGCATCAATCAGGCGACAGGCAAACTGTTGTTGACCCTGTTCGAGGACGAAGCCGCGGGTATGAAAGTGGCAAACGGTGTCGCCAGCAGCCAGAATCCGCAAGAGCTCGAGCACCGCCTTGCGCGGCAGGATGCCTTGATAGGC
>DDOU01000065.1:28656-29400 GCA_002341825.1 Candidatus Igneacidithiobacillus taiwanensis
ACCAAGCGCATGGTCTGCCCACCAACCTCCATCAAAACCCCATTCAGGTAATAGCGGGTGTCGTTATGCGCCATGGTGGTGGCGGCAACCGCCAGGGCACGCTGGAGATCCTCGCCGTCGCAGTTTCCCTGCAGCTGCGCGGGAGGCTGATCCATGACGGGAAAATCTTGGGCTGGCAAGGTGGGAAGGGTAAAGCGTGCGGAACCGCTTCGCAGGGTGAGTCGTTGACCATCCTTGTGCAGGTGGATCTCGCTATTGTCGGCGAGAGTACGGCAGATGTCGTAGAGCTTCCGCGCCGGAATGGTGGTTTCGCCAGCTTCCACTGCTGCTACTGGTAGATGTCCGGACAATTGGATTTCGGAGTCGGTCGCCAACAGCTGTATATCGTCATCGCCACAACGCAGGAGTACATGGGAGAGAATCGCTTGCACAGGTCGCCGATCGGCAATGCTGGCCATGGCCGCGAGGAGGGGAAGGATCTCTTCCTTCTGGATACGAAGCTTCATCGTCTGCACTCCCAGTAAAATAATAAATTATTTCTCTTTTTCTTGTTGTTCTTGTTAAGGCCCCGGCTGCCTGTGGATAAGGTCGCCAAGTCATTCCAGGGTCGATGGATTGTGTGCTCGCGAGAGGAGCGGCAAGCTTGTGGATAAGTCGGTATCGTTGGGGAGGAAACAGGCGATCGTTTCCCTCCACAAGCAGCTACCGGGCTTGTACCGCTGCTTATCCACAGTTTGTTCCGTT
>DDOU01000079.1:0-689 GCA_002341825.1 Candidatus Igneacidithiobacillus taiwanensis
GATTGGTTGGTGGTGTATACCGTACCAGAAGCACCCGCATGCTGGACATCAATGGCAATGCCAGTACCGCCGGGGGTGCTAAACGCCACCGGTTTGGGCGGCACGGCTTGGCTCAGGGCAGCAAGGCGCGTAAGTCGATGCAGGTCTAAACCGTACCAAGTTACGGTTTGAAATGGTGTTGCACCGTTGGCAAGTACTGCCACTTTACCGTCGCCGATGGCCAACTGGGTAGGGAAATTGGGTGTGCTCGATAGGGTTCCGACCGGTGTCACCTTCCGCCAAGTTGGCAGCACGCCGGTGTACTCGGCACGATTCGCCGCGTCGATATGTACGGGATTTTCGAGAGGTAACGCTGTGTTTTCAGACGCAGTGCAAAGTGCGTTTGTCTGCGCTAGTAATGCGGCGAAAGATAAGATGACGACTGATCGGATTTTTCTCACGAGATGATCCTCAACATACGAATGGCACTTGCAAAAGGTCTGGTCGAGTGTCTTCAGCAAGTGCCGATACGAACGAACAATCAGGCGTTAGAACGCCGCAGTAACTTGCGCATAGACCGCTCGCGGGTTGCCTGGGGTAGCGAGAATAGTACCCAGACTATTCGGCCCGTAGTTGCCACCGGCGGAGACGTAGCCTTGCACGTTGTATTTGCGATTGAGCAAATTATCTAGCATGAGAGAAAATTTCAC
>DDOU01000079.1:752-3850 GCA_002341825.1 Candidatus Igneacidithiobacillus taiwanensis
GTCGCAGAAAACGGCAACTGCAGCGTGGTGGGCGCCGCGGAGATATCGCTAGATAGATAAGTCGCGCTCTGATATGTATCGAGCAGTCGTCCGCTCCATACCGTTCTTGCGTAGTACCAGCGGTAGCCTACGCTCGCCGTCAAGTTGTAGGTGGGAAGCCCGGTGACCCGAGCACCATTTACCGCAACGCCGGAAGCATTGACAGTGTCTTCTGAACCGTGAAGGATGCTCGCCAAGAATCTACCATTCCAGCCAAGATTAGGCGCATATCGCAGCAGGAGATTGAGGCCATTAATGACTTCACTGGCTGGCTCTACGATGATTTTTTGTGACTCGGCTTGGGTGGTCTGCACCGCCAAGTCAGTGAGATGTTGGTGCACGAAAGACACTTGGGCTTGCAAGGCACCGTCAGCATACTTTGCACCAGCCATGTAAAAGTTGATACGCGCAGGAGCATTCGGGCTAATAACGGGGTGCGAGGCACCTTCACCATATGCGCTATCGATCTGCGTCTGATAATTTTGCGACCAGGTTGCAAAAAGACTGGCATTTTTGTTGATCTGGCCGGATATTGCCAAACTTGGCGCTAATTTGGTGAAATCCTTAGAATCGCCTGGAACCGATGGGAAGAAACCTGCTGTGTCTCCTGGGTATAGTGCACTGGCAGATTGGGAAGTGATATTGTTTACCGAAATATGGTAGTTTATTAAATTCAGGCCAGGAACGATTTGTAGCCAAGAGGTTGGCCGTATCTCGTCCTGTAAATAGGCAGAAGCTGCAGACCAATGATCATGGTCGTTACGATAGTAGACCGGTTCACCAGTGCCCAACGCAAACTGTGGCGCGAATGAGTCGTATCCAGCAAAAGAGGAATCATAGGTAGTCTGCTGATAGTAACCACCAAAGGAAACCGTATTGTAAGGAAGAGTAAGATCAAAATCGGCACGATCACCAAAATTACCAGAACTCGTGGGATAATACTCAGTATTCAGCTTCGAGACCATAGGATAGGCGTCGATACGCACCTTTAGCCGGTGTCCAGCACGATACCAAAGGGTGTTGTGGAATCGCAGATAACTTGCGAGTTTATTGGAGAACTTCAAGTAACCCAGGTAAGTAATGTATTTTTCGTGTTTCCGCCAGAGATCTGCTGAGGGCGTATAGTAAAATCCGGAAGTTACCTGACTAAGTGCAGGACCTGGCACTCCGTTACCGTTAATCGAACCACCTGGAAAGGGGTACACTGGAATTAAATGCGGGCGATTTTCATTAGTATTGTTAAAATAAAATCCCGCTGTAAAAGAGCCATGTGCGGTTTTTCTGCTCGTCTTTATGAAGACTGCTGAACTTTGCGACGGACCAGTCAGTAGCGAGCTCTGTCGGGACTGTCCGGTACGCGTGTAACCAGCTGAAATGAATGTGCGCCAACCAGCGAGCGAGCCAGTCGAAATTCCTGTGCTTGCGCTGAACGCACCAAAACTACCGCCCCCTATGTTGAGAAATGCCCCAGGCCTTTCACCAGAGGACTTCGTCTGAAAATTTATCGTTCCACCCATAGAATCAAACCAATGCTGTTTTGCTGTTCCCGGTCCATAAGTGACATCGATGCCGGAAAACATTTGCGCAATGGGTAACTCGGCGCTGGAGAAGCCGTGATACGAGGCCAGAGGATTATTAAGCGGAACACCATCAAGAAGAATTTGATTTCCATTCATCTCGGCCTGTCCCGTTTCGTCGAAACCAATCTGAATTCCGTTAATTCTTATTTGGTAACGATTGGCACCATTCGGGGTTCCTGTAGTGCGCGCTTGAAATCCTGGCGTATTTCTGGCGATGGCTTCCAGGGCGCTTCCACCAGCAGGAGTATCCTCATCGATAGAAGCCGCAGAGATGTGAACCGAGGCAACAGGGGATTTGACATTGACTGCACTCTTTTTCTCTTCACTTGCTGGTCCCGTTTGTCCTTTGTCCACTTCACCCACGTTGATGGCGGTATTGGACACATCATCGGCGTAGGCATCTACTTGCCCTGTTATCCCCATGGCGAGTATGCACAGCGCCACGGACACAGAAAGATTCAAACTCTTTTTGACCATCATGACATTCTCCTAGCGATTGTTTCGATATCTGTGGCTGTTGGCCAAGGGTTGTAGCTTGCCTGCCCATCACTGTTGCGCAAGCGTAACCGATTTTTGTGACAATAATATGAACTTACTGTTGCAGTAATATGAATTTTTTATTCCATATTTATGACTTTTATCTTGCAATAATATTACAAAACTCCTACCAGACGGATTTCTATTTGATAACGTTATTGCAACGTATATGTCTTAAATTAAAAAACTAGTCTTTCGTACCCTGCTTGCAGCGTTTAGCCGGCCTAGCGTCGAAGGCGTGCCCAAAACCTTCACCCTACACCTGCGCGGGGGCGAACAACGAGTAGCCCTTGCCGCACCAGCCTTCCAATTGCGAGCGGGTGAATGCTTGGTACTCCGCGGTCCTTCTGGCGCCGGTAAGTCGACCCTGTTGCGCTGTATCTACGGCACCTACCGGGCCGATGGCGGTAGTATTCGCCTGCGTTACGCAGATACGATGACGGAAATCGTGGCGGCCGATCCGCGCCATATGCTAGACCTACGCAGCTGGCAGATGGCCTATGCCAGCCAATTCCTTCGCATCATTTCCCCGGTGCCGAGTATCGATCTCGTTGCCGAAGCCGCCCTTGCGCAAAGGGTGAAGGCAAACGCGGCCCTCGTGCTTGCCGTGATTCAACGTGCGAAACTTGCCGGNNCGCGGCATCTTGGCGATTCTGCACGATCCGCAACAGATTGCGCGTGTTGCCGACCGCGAGATTTTTCTTTCTCCAGGAGAAAAGCCAGCATGAGTATCCGTGGATTTCGTAACGCCCGTTTGGTTCTTCCCGATGCCGTCGTGCTCGGCTCGCTCTTGCTGACGGAGGACGGAAATATCGCCGCAATCGACGAGGGACCCAGTCAAAGCGCCGAGCTACTGGACTGCGAAGGCGATTTTTTGCTGCCGGGCCTGGTGGATCTGCACACCGACAATCTCGAGCGCCAAGTCCAACCGCGCACCCAGGC
>DDOU01000079.1:3882-15098 GCA_002341825.1 Candidatus Igneacidithiobacillus taiwanensis
GCCGGCATCACTACCGTTGCCGATGCCCTTTGCGTGGGCGACGCCGGCTTCGAAGCGCAACGCCTGCAGACCCTTCGCGATGCGCTGATCGATCAGCAGGCCTTGCAGGCCGCGGGTCTGCTGCGCGCCGAACACGTTCTCCACTTGCGCTGCGAATTGCCAGTGGCCAACCTTCCCGAATTGCTCGAGGAATGCCTGGCGGCCGGGCCGGTACAGATGCTGAGTCTGATGGACAACACGCCGGGCGTAGGCCAACATACCAACCTCGAAAAATTTCGCTCGGGCCGGCGGGCCGAGGGTCTGAGCGAGGAAGAGCTGGAACAGCGTATTCAGGAATCCTTGGCGCGGCATCGAAGCTACAGCGCCCAGAATCGTGCCCACATTCTCACTCGCATGCGCGACAGTGGGCTGCCCATTGCCAGTCACGACGACGTTACCCCCGAGGAAATCGAACGCAATGCGCGCGACGGTATCCGCATCAGCGAGTTTCCGGTCACCCTGGCGGCTGCCCAACATGCCCGCGCCCTGGGAATGGCGACGGTGGCCGGGGCGCCAAATCTCGTGCGCGGTGGCTCGCACTCGGGCAATGTGGCGGTTGCTGACTTGGTGCGGGCGGGCGCGGTCACCGCGCTGGCCTCCGACTACTATCCCAGCGCCCTGCTCGAGGCCGCATTTTTGCTTGCCGAGCAGGAGTTGTGCGACTTGCCCGTAGCCGTTGCCATGGTCAGTGCGCATCCCGCCCAGCTCCTCGCCTTGGCAGACCGCGGAAGTTTGCGCCCCGGCCTGCGCGGCGATCTACTGCGAGTGCGCTACGCCGACAGCACGGTAACGCCGCACGGCGTGTGGCGGCTGGGAGAGCGGGTCGGATGAGCGCTATTCGCGTTGCCCTCTACTACCTGCCAGCGGCGGAAGACCCCCTCTGGGCGCTGGGCTCCGCTTGGCTTGGCTGGGATAGTCGCCGCGCCATATCCCTCCCTCGCCCCTATCCTGCGGTACCGGCAAGGCGTGCAGCGGGCTATGGCTTGCATGCCACCATCAAGGCGCCCATGCCCCTTGCTACCCCCCTGGATAGGCTCCAGGAGGCCGCTCGCTCATTTCTGCACGAGCAATCGCCCGCTACCTTGCCGCCGCTGCAACTCAGCCTCGACGACGGCTTTCTCAGTCTGCGCCTTGCCACGACAAGCCCTGCCTTACAAGCGCTGGCAGATGGCTGCGTGCTCGCCCTCGACCCCTTTCGGCTCCCCTACGAGCCGGCGGAACTGGCAGCACGGGATCGGCCCGACTACAGCCCGCGCCAACGCCAACAATTGGCCGATTGGGGCTATCCCCATGTCTTTGCCGACTTCGTCTTCCACATGACCTTGAGTGACCGGCTACCACCAGAAAACACTTGGCTGCGGGAGGCCCAAGCCTACTTTGGCCCGAGTCTCGCTCTGCCGCGTCGCCTCGACTCCCTAGCGCTCTTGGTACAGGAGGGACCAGATCAACCCTTTTTCTGCGTTGAAGAGATTGCCTTGGGCCTCACACCAAAATAGCGGGCGCGGCGAACCCGGGCAGAACACCAACTCAAACCCGCAAGGCGCCGGGTTTTTGATCCCAATCGAAGGCGCCCAAGAGATCGTAGGCGTTGCGATCGCGCTCGGTGAGGGGGGCCAGGCCAAAGCGCGTCTCAATGAATTTGAGGATACTGGCGGTGCTCGCCAGGTGATGGTCGACCAAACCCGAGCGCGCCCAAGGACTGATCAGCAGCGCCGGGATGCGGGTACCAAAGCCGTAATCATCCACCACCTTGGGCGGCAAAGAATCCCAGAATCCACCGCCTTCGTCGTAGGTAATGAAGATAGCCGTCTTTTCCCAGGCCGGTCCCTCGGCCACCGCGCGTACCAGGCGCTCTACCCAGTCCATACCCACTGCCGGCGCCGAGTCGGCAGGGTGTTCATCGTGGGCGGCACTCGCCTTCAAAAAGGAAACCCCGGGCAAGCGACCTTGGCGGGCGTCTTCCAAAAAGTCTTCAGCATCGCGCATATGCCCTGCGCGCACATACTCTGGCCAACGTGGGTAGTACTGAAAGGGATTGTGATGCGCCACATACAACTGGCTGGTATCGACTACCGCCGACCCATCGCCAGGACCAAAAGCGGTTTTCAGCGCCCAAGGTTTCACCCTGTTCCAATTTTCGTTGTACCAAGCCCAATCCACCTTGGCGGCACTGAGGCGATCACCAATGTTATCGTAAGTCTGCGCCGCCGGCGGCGGACTGATCTGCAGTACCTCTGGCTCGCCGGCATTGGTCGGACCCTGCACTGGCGGTAGATCATTGACCATTACGCGGCGATGGTCGTAAGGCAAATCGAAGAAGGCGTGCTGCAGCCCCGCTTCTTTCGGATCGAAGGGTGCGACATGGGCATCCGCCACCTGCGGATTCACGCAGGAGCGGCAGGCGGCCAAGTAGAGGGCATTGCCGGTACTCCCGCCGCTCATCGCTTGATAAAAATGGTCGAACAACACGTATTCGTGGGCCACACGATGATAGAAAGGCAAATCGGCGGCTTCGTAGTAGCCAATCACCGGGCCGCTTGGACGCGCCAACTCGAAGGCGATTTGGGCAGGACTCATCTTGCGGAATTCATCGCGGTGCAGATGCTGATGGGAGCTTCCCGCCAGTGCCACGAAAAGATCCATTTTGCCGTTATTGACCTCTGCCATCATGCGAAAAAAGCGATGCTTGGGATCCCAGCGCACATTGCCGTTGGCGGGAATATAGGGAGCGAGATGGAACGGCCGATTGGGCAGGGATGCCTGGGTAAAGCTCGGAATTTCGGTGGGCAAGGGGAGATTGGCGTAGGGAATACCCGCGGGATTTTTCTGCAGGTTAACAAAGCGCGAGTCGATTTGACCGTTTGCATTCAGAAGATTGACAACCTGCTGCCCGTTTTTGGGCTGAAAGGTTCCAAAATAGTGATCGAAGCTGCGATTCTCCTGAAAAATCACTACCACATGTTCGATGTTGTGGCGCAAGGCTTGGCTGGCACTGGCACCGGCGGCGCGCGTTACCCCGATCACATGCGGCGCGGCAATGGCAGCACCGGCACCTAGCCCCAACTGTTGCAAAAACGATCGACGACTCAGCTTACGCATATTACGCGCTCCCTACGGAAGGATATGGATATACTTGGCGCAATTGCCCTTGCGTCCGGTCATGAAGGCCTGCGGGCGAGGAAACTCTTGCAGGGCATTGGCGCGGATGGTAATCCACGCCTCGGTCAGGATCTTACCCTCACGGCCGTGCGGGGCATCCCTGCCGTTTTCGCAGCGCAACTCGAGCGACGATCCATCGGGCAGATGAAAAGCCTGGGTATACGCACGGATCAGGTCATTGCGATTGACCCATTGCCCGCGGTGATCGCGCACGTAGGCAGTAAAGCTGCTGGCATTGACGTCTCCCAGCAGGCGCAGCGCCGTTTGAAAGAAAGGATCCGCTTTTTCGCCAAAGCATGCCTCATGCTTGTAGTATTCATGGCGATCGAGACAGACCTTACGCATCGGCATATTTTCGCTCAGCGCTTCGCTCACGCTGGGCGATAGCTCCAGGGGGGGCAGCGAGCAGCTGTCGTGGGGCGCAGTGCTCTGATTCTGAAACCAGAAGCAGCCGTGTTCCCACCAGGTCTTGGGCTCCATACCGCTGGCGATGAGCTTTTGCGGACGGCTGGCCCAAAGCCCGTGGAGGCTCCATTGCTGGCTTGCTCGCGAACTTGGCGTCAGCCCCGCACAGGCGGGTTCCACCCGGGTCCACGCCGCGCAGACCCCGGGCTGCCAGAGCATGGCGAACGTGTAATGTTGAAACGCCATGCCCTCATCGGCCCAGGCAGCACCCGAGCCGAGCAGCAAAGAAACCAGGAGCACCAGGCTCCGCCACCAGTTATTTTGCATTCCTGCTCCCTCAAACCAGTACTACGAATTTGCCGAAAGATGCACCTCGACATCAAATTGCGTTGGTTTCTTCGGCATGTTTTTGGTGAACGGCGGATACGACCCCGCCTTGACCGCCGCCAAGGCGGCCCGATCGATGGCGCCCACTCCGCTCGACTGCGCCAATTTTGCCCAGACTAGGCTGCCCGAGGGAAGTAGCTCGAAGCTGATCACCGCCGTGCCGCTGAGATGCATCAAGCGCACCGCCTCGGGTACATGCGCCTGGGACTGCACCTGCGACCGCACCAGTGCAGCGTACCGAGCAATGGCCGCTTGCGCCAGGGCCGGGCTTGGCGCCGGCGGTGGTGGTGGCGGCGGTGTCACCGGCGGGGCTGGCGGTACCACCGGTGCCGTTGGCTGCGGCGCCTTGGCCATCAGCGGCTTGGGCGTTGGCGCATGGTGTACCACCGGATGCGGTATGGGATGCGGCACCGGCCGGGGAATCGGCTTGGGTACAGGCTTAGGCACTGGTTTCGGGTGCACCACCGGCTTTGGCGGTGGCGGCAGCGGTTTCGGCTTGGGCGGCTGCACCATGTGAATGGCGATGCGCTTCGGCTTGGGCGGCGGCGGTGGGCTCTTTTGGCTGCCCCACCAAATGAGGCCCGCCAAAAGTCCAAGCTCCAGCAACGCTCCAATCAACAAAGCGCGACCAAAATAGCCCCTTGGCTTGGGGGCCAAGGTACTGGGGGTGAGTGCGGTACTCATCTCAGGAAGCCTTTGCTGCCAAACCGATGTCGTTGGCGCCAGCCTTCTGGCAGGCATCCATGACGTTGATGAACTTCTGGTACGGCACGGCCTTGTCGGCAGCAATGGTCACCACCGTCTTCCCGGGATTACCGTCTTGGCGAATCAAATTCTCCAGACCTGCCAGGTCATAGTGATGATTCTTCACTACCACCGTACCGTCTTCCTGAATGTTGATGGTCATGTGCGGACGCGGCAATTGCTTGGCCTCGCTCGACTGCGGCAACTGGAGGTTGAGCCCCTGGTCAGGAATCATCTGAATCGTGATCATGATAAAAAAGACCAAGAGAAAGAGCATGATGTCGATCATCGGGATGATCTCCACCCGCCCCTTCCTGCGCTCGAAGTAGCGCCGCTCCATTAGCTCGCCCTCGCCATGGCCACCGGCTCCAGGGTCCGCTCACTGGGGTCGGAATCGGGATGCAGCATCGGCTGTCCATCCATCCGGTTGAGCAGCATGGTCTTCACCGAATCGAGCTGCAGCAGAATCATGCGCACCTGATTGTTGAAGGCATTGAAGGCCAGCAGACCCAGAATGGCAATAAAGAGACCCGAGGCGGTCGCGACCAAGGCGTCGGCCACACCACCGGTTACCTCCATGGGCGAGTGACCGGGGGCGGCCAGCACATGAAAGGCATGGAACATGCCGATGATGGTACCAAACAGGCCCAAAAGCGGCGCCAGGGTGATGATGGTGTCGAGCAGCCACAAGCGACGGTCGAGCTCCGGTGCCAAGGTGATGACGGCTTCCTCGAGGCGATTGGCCAGGGCCTCGCCCTTCACTTGTCCGGAATGGCTGGCGGCCATCCGCAGCAAGCTGGCCTCGGGCAGTCCCTTGGCGTTCTCTGCCAAGCGGTTGAGGGTGTCGCGATCGAGGCGACCATGATCGGCCAGATCGTGCACGATGGCGTCGCCGCGGGAGAGGGTGCGGCGCAGATACCAAAAGCGATCCACCATTACCGCCAGTTCGATAAGAAGCAGCAGCAGCAGGGCATACAAGATCCCGTCGGAGTAATTGGCCAGATGAATGAAATAAGCGATGTTCACGGGATAGATCTCCTGTTTTGCGAAGTCCGCACTCTAGCAAAAGAATGTGACAGTTTGATGAATGCTATATGACACTTTTATGACAGCCCGCTCGATTTGGCTGGACTGGCTTCACTGGTCGCTTCGGGCTTAGGAATGCTCAAGCGATAGCCAAAACCATGAACCGTTTGCAGCCAAGAGGAGGCACCGACCAATTCCAGCGTTTTCCGCAGGCGATGGATTTGTGCCGCCACCGTATTCTGCCGCACATGGCGGTTACTGATGGCAAGCTGCTGGGCGATTTCCGCCGTCGAAAAGGTATGCTCAGGCTGCTGGGCCAAATAATGAAAAAGCCGAAAGATCCGTTTGGTGAGCTGCACCTCCTCGCGGTACACAAAGACCCGACGACTTTCGGGATCGATGCGCAACACCCCAGGAATATCGATGGTCACTTGCTCCCAAAGATGTCCGTGGCGCAGCAGGGCGCCGGCCTGCGCGAGGATGAGATTCTCGCTACTTGGCGTGCCCACATAGACGTTCGCCCCAGCGTCCAGAGCACTCATGGCCGCCTCGTCGCCCTCTGGGCCGAGGGCCATCACTGCGGTATTGTCTTGTAAAAGGAGATCCTGACTTGCCAGCAACAGCTCCGACAACTCACGATTCCAGTTGGTAAAGATCAGTAGCTGCGGGTGCCAGTTTTGCAAGCTATCGCGCAAGGCGTCGTAGTCGTTGATGCACCGCGCCTGCGCTTTTTGTCGCCGCAAACGACGCTCCAAAGAGCTGCGCAAGGGATCGTCGCCATGCACCAAAACCCGCGCCTGATAGAGTGGGTTGACCTCTTCCCAGCGCGCCGCTGCCAACATGGTCAACGCGTCCTGCAGATGGAGAGCATGATGCAGGCTACCGGCCAGCAAGGCATAAATCATCGCAAACTCCTCTATTCGCTGCGGCAAATACTTTTTCTGTTAACCAAACTGTAACCTTTTTTTGTGACAGTAGTATGAATTTTTTGTGACACTTATGTGACAGTGCCAATCCTTTTTGCAGCGTTCCCTTGCGCGAGACAGCATCCCTTTTCTTTGCGTATACTCTGCCCACGCATTCGCCCCATGGTTCATACATGCCTGCATTTCACCAGGAAACCGAGCAGCGATCGCCTAGCTACAACTGTCGAGCGATTTTCATCTCCGACGTGCACCTCGGCAGCAAAGGTTGTCAGGCGGAGGCCTTGCTCGACTTTTTCCGCGCCTACCAGGCTGAGTATCTCTATTTGGTTGGCGACATCATCGACTTTTGGGCCTTGCGCCGGCGCTGGTTTTGGCCCAGCACCCACAGCACCGTAGTGCAGAAGATCCTTCGTCAGGCCCGGGCGGGGGTGCGCGTCACCTACGTGCAGGGAAACCACGATCCGGTCTTGGGCCTGCTCCATGCCTTTCTCGAGGCAGATGACAAAGGCTTGGCCCTGGGCGATATCCAGATCGTTCCCCACTGCCTGCACCAAACGGCCGACGGGCGACGCCTGTGGATCATCCACGGCGATCTTTTCGACCTCAGCATGCAATATGCGCGCTGGCTCACCCATCTCGGTGACCGCGGCTATAGCGCTTTGCTCAGTCTCAATCGCTGGCACCAACGCTTCAACCGCCTCTTTGGTATCCGCAGCCACTGGTCGCTCAGTGCCTTCATCAAACATCGCATCAAACGGGCGGTGCAGTTCATTGGTCAATACGAAGAATTTGTTGCGCGCGAGTGCCGGCGCGGCGGCTACGATGGGGTCGTGTGCGGGCACATCCACCACGCCGAATGCAAAGAGATGCACGGTATACAGTATTACAACGATGGCGACTGGGTAGAAAGCTGCACTGCTCTCATCGAAGACTTTGATGGTCAGTTGCGCCTGGTGCGCTGGTCGGAACTCCGTCAGCAACCGATCGAATCACTACCCTTGCCCCTACAGGAGACCGTATGAAGATTGCCTTGGTGACCGACGCTTGGGCGCCGCAGGTCAATGGCGTGGTGCGCGCGCTACAGAGCACCGTGCAGGAACTTCGCGCCCTCGACCATGAAGTCTTGGTCATTCATAGCGGTGAGCAAGCGAGTATGCCCTGCCCCACNNTACCCCGAAATCGCCCTGGCGCTGCAGCCGTTTTCGCAAGTACGGCGGGCGCTGCAAGGTTTTGCACCCGATGCCGTCCACATTGCCACCGAGGGTCCGCTTGGTCTTGCAGCACGGCTATGGTGTGCCGGCCAGGGTTGGCGCTTTACTAGCTCCTTCCACACTCGTTTTGCGGAATATATCGCCGCGCGCCTGCCAGTACCCTTGCCCGTGGCCTACAGTTTTTTACGTTGGTTTCACAATGGTGCGGCACTCACCATGGTTTCCAATCAGCCCCTTGCCGACGAGCTGCGGGGCTGGGGATTTCGCCATCTCGTCCTCTGGAGCCGAGGCGTCGACAGCAATCTGTTTCGGCCTTGGCCAGACCAGGATCCCGCGGCCGTTTTGCCGGGGCCACGGCCAGCCTTTGTATACTTTGGCCGAGTCGCCGTAGAAAAAAATGTGGAAGATTTTTTGCGCCTCGACCTGCCCGGTGCCCAGCACGTCATTGGCGACGGGCCGCAGGCCGCCGAACTGCGCCAACGCTATCCAAACGTGCACTGGCACGGCATGTTGCACGGCGAAGAACTCAGCCGCCATGTTGCCGCGGCCGATGTCATGATTTTTCCTAGCAAGACTGATACCTTGGGCCTCGTGGTGCGCGAAGCCAATGCCTGTGGCGTACCAGTGGCCGCTTACCCAGTGATCGGGCCACAGGCGAGCATCATCGATGGCGTCAATGGCTATATGCGTGAGGATCTTCGCGAGGCAGCTTTGCTCGCGCTGCAACTACGGCGCGAGGACTGCCGCAGCGCCGCCCTTGCCTATGATTGGCGTAGTTGCACCCTAAATTTTCTCGAGAACCTGGTGCCCGCACGGGGCTGATCAGGCTGCTTCGCGGCGCACAACCCCCGGGCTGCTGCCGCCGGCCTCCGGTAGCGGCTCACAAGCCATCTCCACCCCAAGCACCCGCGTCAGGATAGCACCCAGCAGGCCAGCCGAGGCCAAGGTCAACATCAACACCCCCATGCCAAACTTGGCCTGAATGACCGGCAAAAAATAGACGCTTACGGCCGCGCCAACGCGGCTGAAAGCCGTGCTAAAGCCATGACCACTGGCCCGCAGCTCCGTGGGATAGAGTTCGGAAGGAATGATCCAGGTAGTGTTGCCGGGGCCAAAACTGTTGGATACCTGAAAAAGGATCAAACCGATGGCAACAACGGCAAAAGGCGGTTCACCCGTGAGGGCAAAGACACCAACGAGAGCGAGCCCCAGGGCGTCACCAAGAAAGCCCCAAAACTGCGTTTGGCGCCGACCAATACGATCGATGAGCAGCGCCAAGGGCACCCAGCCCAAAACAAAGCTGGCGGTGAATACGGTGTTGCCAATCAGGGCGGCTTCGTGGGTGTGCAAACCGAGGTGTAGAAGCATGATGGGCATGAAAATCGCCATGGCGTAGCCCATCACATCCATCAAAAACCAAGGCACGGCCGCGTACAGGGTGCGGCGCCGATAGGTCTTCCCAAAGAGATCGAACCAGTTGTGCTTGCGTGCTCCCTCCATGCTGGCGGCAAGCTCGGCCAGGGCTTGCTGACGCTCGACGGTGCTGAGCTGCGGCGCCAACCAGCGCACGACCTCATCCGCTTCTGCCCAGCGACCTCGACGCAAAAACCAGCGCGGCGACTCCGGCAAATTGCGGCGCAGCCAAAGCACGAGCAGGGCCGGAAGAGAACCCGAGATGAGCATCCAACGCCAGGCGTCGGGCCCCGTATGCAAGAGCGCGAGACCAACCAGACTCGAGACCAAAGCACCCCCCATCCACAGCCCAAAAATCCAGGTCATGGATGCGCCGCGTGATTTCTTGGGCAAGAACTCCGCCATGTAAGTAGAGCTCAGGGGGTAATCTGCGCCCACTCCCAAGCCCAGAAAAAAACGCAGCACGATCAGCGAGGTAGCATCCCAGGCGAGGCCTGAAAACAGGGCGGCAAAGAAAAAGGCCGCAATGTCGATCAAATAGATCGTTTTGCGGCCCCAGCGATCGGCAATCGGCCCGCCAAAGAGCCCGCCAACCAAGGCACCGACCAGGGCGGCGGTACCCAGTCCTCCCAGCTGCGCCGGCGTCAGGTGCCATTGTTCTTTGAGCAGAATCAGGGCTACCGCCATGATGCTCAAGTCGTAGCCATCGAGGAAAATGCCCAAACCGGAGGCCCAGAGAATACGCCGATGCTTGCGCGTTACCCCAGACTGGTCGAGAAGATCCGTGTTGCTCATGATGGCTCCCGGCTGCTGTCGATAAAGTCATAACCCTAGCACAAGAATATGACAGTTTTATGAACCTTCAGGGCGCCGATTCGTGGGAGGCAAGGATTGCCAATCGCCATGGCTCTCCCCTACTCTGTCGGCAGAGACAACAATGGAAGCCAACGACTATGCACAAACGGATTCTCGTACTCGGTGGTGACGGTTTTTGTGGTTGGCCCACCACTTTGCATCTTTCTGCCCAAGGGCACGAGCTCCATATCATCGACAATATGGTTCGACGCCGACAGGATGAAGAATTGGGAGTGGAGTCCCTCACTCCCATTCGCTCCCTTACCGAGCGCATCGAAACCTGGCAGCAACTCACTGGGCAGAAGATTGGGCTATCGACTTTCGATATCGCCCGCGATTACAACGAGCTCAAATCTCTCATTGGAAGCTGGCGTCCCGACGCCATTGTCCACTTTGCCGAACAAAGATCGGCGCCCTACTCCATGAAATCGGCCTGGCACAAACGCTTTACCGTCGATAACAATCTCAACGCTACCCACAATGTGCTCTGCGCCATTGTCGAAAATGCCATGGAGGAGTCCTGCCACCTGGTACATTTAGGAACCATGGGGGTTTATGGCTATAAAACCTCCCGTTTCACGCTACCCGAAGGCTATCAAAAGGTGCGTTTGCTCTCACCTGAAAATGGCGAAGAAAGTGAGGATACCGAAATCCTCTACCCCCCGGATCCCGGCTCTATTTATCACATGACTAAAACCCAGGACCAACTCTTTTTTTACTATTACAATAAAAACGACGGGTTGCGTATTACCGATCTGCACCAGGGTATTGTTTGGGGTACGGAAACGGAAGAGACCAAACGCGACGAGCGACTCATCAATCGCTTCGATTACGACGGCGATTTTGGCACGGTACTCAATCGCTTCATTCTACAGGCGGCCGTCGGCCACCCACTTACAGTGCACGGCACCGGCGGACAGACCCGCGCTTTCATTCATATTCGCGACACCGTGCAGTGCATACGCCTTGCCATCGAACATCCGCCTGCCCCTGGAGAACGGGTGCGGGTTTTCAATCAAACGACCGAAACCCACCGCGTGCGTGATCTTGC
>DDOU01000101.1:0-6503 GCA_002341825.1 Candidatus Igneacidithiobacillus taiwanensis
ATAGCCCTGCAGTCCCGCCGGTGCCAGCGGCTCCAGCCGGGTATAAAACCAGACTCGCAGTTCAGCAAGCAGCCGAAAGGTCGCTTCATGGGTAACAATGCGTTCGAGCCAGCGGGAAATTACCCGAGTAGTCGCAAAGCCGCGCACGCCCGCCGCCGGCAGGAAAAAATTGTATTGGTTTAGGGTCGCCCAACCACCCAGACCCGCCAGCGCAGCACTTGCCAAAAACCAGCCGGAAAGCGTCATCAGTCCAAAGTTGGAGAGCATAGTGAGCAAACTGAGTAGTGCCCCCCCCAGCATCCACCAGCGGTAGGGAGCAAAGAGACGCAGCAGGCGCCAGAGATCGCGGTTTTTATCCATGATGCCCCCGATAGGCATGTACGAGGCGCGCGTAGGCGCGGTTCTGGGCGAGCAGTGCTGCGGGGCTCCCCTGTTCCACCGCGCGACCGGCGTCGAGAACGACAATGCGCTCCGCCCGCTGCGCGGTGGCCAGACGGTGGGCGATGACGATCACCGTACGTCCCTGACGCAAACGCTCCAAAGAATCCAGAAAGAGAGACTCGCTCTCCATATCGAGATTGGCGGTGGCCTCGTCCATCAGCAAAAAGCGCGGATTTTTGAGAAAGGCGCGCGCCAAGGCCAAGCGCTGGATCTGCCCGCCTGAGAGACCTTGGCCAAGATCACCAATGCGGGTATCCCAGCCCTGAGGTAACTGCTCGATGAATTCGAGGGCATGGGCATCTCGTGCTGCCTGCCGCAGCTCGGCATCCGTCGCCGCGGGCTTGGCCAAGCGCAGATTGTCGGCAATGCTGCCATAAAAGAGCCGCGGATTCTGTGGAATCCATGCCAACTGGGCATGCCAGCTATCGCGATCGATTCTCGCCAGGTCTTCGCCGTCGATACGAATACTGCCGCTTTGCGGCTGCAGGAAGCCCAAGAGGGCATTGGCCACTGTGCTCTTACCCGCACCGCTGGCGCCAACGATGGCGGTGTAGCTTCCCGCCGGAAAGCTCGCAGAAAAACCAGCCAGGGCCTCAGCATCCTCGGGGGCGTAGCGAAAATGTAGATCGTTGATCTCGATGGCAGGTGCCGTCGTCGATGGCGGCAAGGTCTTTTCCGCCGCCGAGCGCTCCGGTACCGGCATATCGAGGATGGCGAAGATGCGCTTGGCGGCCGCAATGGCGCTCATCCGCGCATGATAATGGGTAGACAACCCGCGTAGTGGGGCAAAATATTCCGGTGCCAACAGCAACACAAAGAAAGCGGCATAAAAATCGATAGAGGCATGCACTTGCAGCAAGCGTGCGCCAAGAGAGACCGCCACCAAGGCAATCGAAAGGCTGGCAAAGAATTCCAGCACCGCCGAGGTCAAAAAGGCGACACGCAGACCAGCCATGGTCGTGCGGCGATAGTTTTCGGAAATATGAGCAACGATCTCGATTTCGTCCTTGGCGCGACCAAAAATCTTGAGGGTCGTGAGCCCCTGCAGAACATCGAGAAAGTGCGCGCTCATCAGCAGGAGTTGCTGCCATTGCCGTTGATTGATGGCCTCCGCGGCATATCCAACGAGCACCATGAAAAACGGCACTAGGGGGCCACAAATCAACAAAATCAGACCACTGATCCAATCGACCGGAAAAACAAAGACGAGGATGGCCAAGGGCACCAGACTGACCAAGGCCATCTGTGGCAGGTAACGGGAAAAATAGGGCTCCAGGGCTTCGACGCCCTCGATCAGGGTACTGGCGACATCACCGGCACGTTCACCGGCCAAGGCCACCGGCCCAAGACGGAGTAGATGCTGGAGCATCTCCTGGCGCAACTGCGTTTTGATGCTGGCACTGGCTCGAAAGGCCACCAACTCCCCCGCCCAAGACAGCAAGGCGCGGAGCACAAAAAGACCGAGCAAGGCGCCGAGGAGTCCCGAAACCGCGGCAAGGCCCCAGCCCTTGAACGAAACATCGTTGACGATGTGGGCAAGGAGCCAGGCCTGCAAAATGACCAAAAGGCCAGCGAACACTCCCAAGCCGATGGCAAAGTAGAGCGCAGCTCGCGCCCCTTTGCCGGTTTTCACGAGTCGTTGATCTACGCGTTCCGCTTTCGCCACCGTCTCCGCCTTTTTGCTGCGATGATCGAGTATATCACAATACAGGCTTTACTGATGGACTAGCCCAAAAAGAGGGTGAGCACGCCGGTGTAGCCATAAATGCGGTCGTGGTAGATCTCGCCATTGGCAAAAAAGCCGACTAGGGGTATGGCACCAAGGACATCGGAGATCATCCGCAACTCCGCGGCCTGCGGGCCAAAGAGATTCTCTCCGCGCCCCAAACAAGAAACATAGAGCCCACCTCGGATCGACCGCCCGGCGGTCAGCTCGCGCAACTCGGTCAGCATGCGCTCCAGATCCTGCCGCGCACTCTCCGCATCGCGCTTACAAAACATCAGTTCCGCCCCGGGTTCGACATAATCGCCAATGGCCACCAGCCCGTTTTGTTCGTCCACACCAATGAGATTGCGTACCAAATAATCGCTACGGTCCGAGCCCGGTAGCGGTAGTGCCGCAAAGATAAAGCCCGAAGCGCGGCGCAGATCCCGCGCCAAAATCTCGCCGACCTCCTCGCGCAGGACCGCCAGGGCAGGACGGCGATCGAGGGTAGCGATGATATTGCGCTCGGCCTCTTGGATGTGGTGTACCGGCCCGATAGGGGTGCAGCCCTGACTCAAGCGGGTGCGCACCGCCACCGCATCCGACAAAGCCACACCACTCAGCCCACCACGGACTACGCGCCCGGCAATTTGTGCCCCCTGACTGCGGCTACTGCTAACCCCGCCAATCAGGAAACCGGTGCTGCAACGTCCTGCCAAATGCCGCACCTGTTCGGGCAAATCGGTACTTTGCGGGTCACCGTGTACAATGGCGAGGGCGGCCTGGCGTCCGTCGTCCAGGGTCAAAGCACCCTCGCCGTACGCATCCATACCCGCAAAGAGGCGGTACTCTGATTTTGCTAGATCGGTGAACAGCAGCGCCAAGGCCGGCTCATCGAGGTATTCCGCATTGGTGGCGGCAATACCAATGCCCACCGCACCCACCCAATCTGCCACTCCCGTACGTTCCTGAAGGGTGGTCAGGAGAAGCGGCAGCTCCGTTTCGAAAGCTTCGTTGACATAAACAAAGCCGAGCGTGCTCGGAAAGTCCTGCCAAGCACAGCTTGCCATCGCCTGATCGAGAGCATCCTGCCAATGCGCAGCAGCCGCATGGCCAAAGGGAAAGGGAGTAGGCATCCGTATCGTCCTGATGTTTGCGGCAGGCAAACCTGCCATGGTTTGGGCATTGTACGGAGACTGGCGCCGCGACGAAATGCCTAGCCCAGCTACCTAACCTCCATTATTCGTCGATCGGCAGGGGTGGTCTGCGGCGGTTTCCAGTGACTGCGGCGCGGCTTGTGTTGGTCTGCACAAATGCTGTGCAACGAATGACGATAGGCGCAGGCAGCCCGCAAGATGCAAATGGATGTCGACGCGAGCGGAAAGCTAGGGCGAGACGGTTCACTGCGCGAATCGAATTGTCTGGATTGCAGGGGCATCGACTTGGATGAGTCAACCTGATGCACATGTGCCTATCCGCGTGAGCCCCAGAGCAGACACTATTGCTTGCGGTGTCGGCCAGTAAAAATCGCCATAGATCGGCCGGGCCGCTTACCCGACGGGAAAGCTGATCCTACACGCTGCGGTTGCTACCCCTTACAAACCACTCCTCGAGGGTGGGGAGGTCGACCACCCGCTTTTGCCCTGCTTCGGTACCCGCAAGAACGGTACCCGGCTGCCCTACCTCGCCAAGGTGATCGAGCACACGCAGTGCACCAGAAAAATCCTGGTCGGCAGTGTACTCGGTTTGGGTAATGACTACCGCGAGGTCAGCGCCGAGGGCGGAGCGCAGGCCGTTCTCGGAGTCTTCCAGGGCCAAGCATTCCGCAGGAGAGAGCTGCAGTTGGGCAAGAACGTGCTGGTAGATGTCGGGTGCCGGTTTTTTGTGGGGCACGATGTCGCCTGCGCCGATGTAATCAAAGCGTTCCCAGGCGCCGGCGCCAAGGGTGCTTTGCAGTAGGGCCGAAACATTGTCGGGGGTCGTGGTGGTGGCGATGGCAAGCCGCAGCCCCGCTGCTTGGGCGGCATCGAGCAGGCGCGCTACGCCCGGGCGCAGGGGTGCCACGCCCGCGGCGATGATTTCGCCGTAGAGGGCTGTCTTGCGCTGATGTATTTGGCGAATCTCGGCATCGCTCAGTTGCGGATACTGGGGATGATCGTTGAGAAAGCCGCGCAGCCGCTCCTTGCCGCCGGTAATCTTGAGATATTTGCCGTACGTGGGCACATCCCACCGAAACGGTAGGGAAAACTCCTCAAAGGCTAGATTGAAAGCAACGCGGTGGGCGTCGCGCTCGGTATCGGCCAAAGTTCCATCAACATCGAAAATCAGGGCGCGCAAGCGATGCATTTTGGTCTCTCCTCGAAGCTACGGTTGGCGCCAGTGCGGTGGCCGCGCCGATGCGGCGGAGTTATACCTGAAAATGTAACAATTGCCAAAGGCGGTAATCTCTGCTAAACCATGGCGAATTTTCTGTAAGCTAACCATAGGAAGACAGACCATGACGGACAGCGCTGCCGCCCTCCAGCCAGGCAATGCAAGCCAAATCCAAGCCTTTGAGCCCTACCAGCCGGGGGCCGACGAAGAGTACATGAGCCCCGCCCAGGTTGCACATTTTCGTAAGATCTTGACCGACTGGCGCAACGAGCTAATGGCCGAAGTGGATCGCACGGTGCAAAACCTACAGGTGGAGAACGTCAACTACTCCGACCCCAACGATCGCGCCAGCCTGGAAACCGATATGGGCCTGGAACTGCGGGCACGCGATCGGGAGCGCAAGCTCATCCGCAAGATCAATCAGGCCCTGGCGCGCATCGATGCGGGAGAATATGGCTATTGCGAGGCCTGCGGGGTAGAGATTGGCCTGCGTCGCCTCGAGGCGCGCCCCACCGCCACCCTCTGCATCGATTGCAAGACGCTCGAAGAAAAACGCGAACGGCAAATGGCGCAGGATTGATGCTCCCGCCCTCCCTACCGGTGGGCAGCAGTCCAATCCACCCAGAGCCACTCCTCCGCGCTGGCCGCTGTGAGCGCCGGCGGGTAAAAGCCGGGGATGCAGAGAATCTCCCCGGCTTCTGTCCATAAGATCGGGATGCGGTCGCGCAAAAAAGGCGGCACTGCGAGCTCCAGCAACAGTTTTTTTACCGGGCGCTTTTGTCCGCTGCGATTGCAATAGAGGCTCCCCTCTTCGCGGCGCCGCCAGTACAGTCGGCTTGCTGCCAGCTGCGTTTTGGTGCCCACCGCCACTGCGCTCTCGCTGAGTTCGACCGGCCGCTCCTTGCCCCAAGCCCAGCGGAATCCGCAGCTTTCCCCGCTGGGTAGCTTGGGTAGCCAAGGTCTTTCATCGAGACAAAAATCCGGCAGCTCGCGCCAGAACCAGAGCCGCTCTCCCTGGCGCCAAAAGAAAACATCCTGCCATTGCAGTCGTTTGCCGCCTTGCTGCGGCCCGCACAGACGCAGAAGGCGCTGCAGGGTGTGCTGGTCGGGCATTGGCACCGCCAAATCGCGCAGCCAACGGCGCAGCAAGACCCGCTGTAGCGGTGGGGACAAGGCCTGCACTGCCCGCACGGGAAGCCAGTGAGGAGGCGACTTCGATGTCGCCCAGATCTCCTGCTTTCGCGCTAGGTACCACGCATCCTCCACGGCGCGCTGATCTGCTAGGTTGGTGGCGCTGCGCGCTAGGCATTCTGAGGCCTTGGGCCAGCCCAAGTCGGCAAGGAGCGGAAAGACGTGTTGACGCACGCGAGCACGGGCATAGCGCGGATCGGCATTGGCCGGATCCTCGATCCACGTAAGCCCGCGTTGCCGCAGGTACTGCTGCAGCTGCGCCCGCGACAAGGTCAAAAAAGGACGCGCCAAGGTACCGCGGCCAAGGGGACGGCGCTCGGGCATGGCCGCCAAGCCATCAATGCCCGCACCACGCAAGAGCTGCAACAGCAGGGTCTCGGCTTGGTCATCGCGATGCTGGGCACTGAGCAGCCAATCCCCTGCCTGCAGTTGCGCGGCCAGCAGGGCATAGCGCCCTTGCCGGGCACGGTCTTCCGGGCCTTCTCCTTCCAGGTCGGCAGGCAGATTAAGCACGGTGCAGGGATAGCCGTAGCGCGCGGCTTGTTGCTCGGCATGCGCAGCCCAGCGATCACTGTCGGGATGCCAGTGGTGATTTACGTGCAACAGGTGCAATTGCAAACCGATGGCCTGCCCAGCCGCCAGTAGGGCCGTGGAATCGCCACCGCCGCTAAAGGCAAGAAAAAGACGTTTTTCTGGGGGAAGGGACCACTCAGTCCAGACTTTGTGGCGCAGCCAAGCCTCGGGCTCAGGCGGCGCCAACGACACCATAGTGCATCAAGCGTTCGTAGCGATG
>DDOU01000101.1:6540-6690 GCA_002341825.1 Candidatus Igneacidithiobacillus taiwanensis
CAACGCGGCGATAGACCAAGTCGGGGTCGCGATGCGCACCACCCAGGGGCTCTTCGATGACTTCGTCGACCAGCCCGAGAGCCTGTAAGCGGCGCGCCGTGATGCCCAGGGTTTCTGCCGCTTCTGCCGCCTTGCCGGCATCCTTCCACA
>DDOU01000097.1:0-1834 GCA_002341825.1 Candidatus Igneacidithiobacillus taiwanensis
TAGGGGAACCAAGCCACATAGACATCTTTCCAGGCGCTAGTTTTCGAGACGGCATCTCCCACAGCACCTAAATGCAAGGGCACGCCCCCGGAAGGCGTCACCACGGTGCCCGATGCGGCAATGAGTTGGTTTTGCGGCATGGCACGGTATTCACCGCCGAGCACTACATGGCGATTGAGGAAGACCCCCACCGAGGCCGCCGGCAAAACCTTGTAGCCCATGCCATTCACACCACCAAAGCCGAGCAAGCCCTGCTGGTTGGCATTGGTTACTTGAATATTCACGTCGGCCAAAGTGGTTAGACCAAAGATACCGTGCAGCCAGACCTTGGTGGCCGACAAGTAATACGACATGGCATTACGGGTGACATGTAGGGTGTCGGCAAAATCCTTAGGCATTTCGTTGTGATGGAAATCTACCCCAACCGATACCTGCGGCTCCCACCAGTTCTGATCGTAGATAATGTCGCCAAATAATCGAACTTTGAGGCCCACAATGTCCTGACTGAGATCGTAGTTACTACCCAAAAAAGCAGGGCCACCACCGAAGGCTCCATCGGCGGCTAAAGCAGCACTTGTCGTGGTACCATAGCCGAAAGGATTTTTTGGCTGTATGGCGGCGTTCAAAATCCGGTTATCCAGCACCTGCCCGGTATTCCCCAGGCTGAAACTTTGGCGTGCAAAAGAAAGCTCAATACGATTGAAGATACCGACCGAGGCGCCATAGGCGTCCATGTTGTAGTTATTGAGCAGCACATGCGAGTAAAACGCGGTACCACCAATCTGCTGGTTGGTACCATACCCAGAGATTACCGCCCAGGGGTTGATGCCGCCACCAGCAGCCCCATCTACAGCCGTCACTGCACCCGTACCCAACAAGCGACCCATACCAAACAAAGAGGCCTGACCAATGGCAGCAGAGGCGACCAAAGGACTGGCGGCCAGCGCCATACCGAAGGCGCAGGCGACCCAGCGTTTACGACAACGTAGCGTGTTTTTCATTGTGTAATACTCCTCCGAGTTGCAGACAATAAACCGCGCTAACTGAGAAGCAGGATACGTGCCAACATAAAAAATTTAGAGGCAAGCGTTTTACTATTTGATTTACATAAATAAATGATGATTTTTGACGAAAACATAGCCATGACATACGCCTAATGTCATGACAATCACTAATGACAAATGTCAGTCCTCGAACGAGCATTCGTTGGCATGACAGCGTCATGACAATGTCATGTCGCTGTCTGCCTAAGAGATATTTCCTAGAGGGTTTTTTCGTTCGGAAAAATTCTTCATCAAACTGATCACTAGAGTAAATAATTTTTTCCGAATATTACGTATCGATAATGGAACAAGAAATGCTTCATTCAGCCAGACTAACTACGGCGAGGGTATGTATGGCAGGCATGTTCATCATTTGTCTCAACGGCGACCGCGAACATCTACAGTTTGCGGCCATGGCGGCTTCGGTGGCGGCGGTATCGGGCAGCGATGTGCAGGTATTTCTATCCATGAACGCTTTCCCCCACTTCATCAAGGGGCACAGCAAACAAGCGCCGGCCAGCGGCGTGCTCGGCAAAAAGATGGAAGAGCACAAGGTGCCGGAGTTTTTCCAGATTTTTGAGCAGGCGGTGGAATTGGGGGACGCCAAGATCTGGGCCTGCTCCATGGCCATGGATGTGATGGGGGTCAAAGAGGACGATCTCGAGCCCATCGTTGCTGGCGCCATGGGACTGACCAAGTTTTTTAGCGATGCCGAAGGTTGTCAGGTCCTGACCTTCTGAGGCAGCAACAAGGATGGGCGGTTTTCCCAGCCCAGCGGTGACGAGAGAAGC
>DDOU01000097.1:1874-3233 GCA_002341825.1 Candidatus Igneacidithiobacillus taiwanensis
CCGGGCCCGTTGATGGAACTCATCTCCAACATGAAGAGCATGCAGGTGGGTGACACGCTGGAGTTGCTCTCCACCGACGCCGGCTCCGCCAAGGATGTGCCGGAGTGGGTACACAAGGTGGGTCATGAGATGGTCGACACCAATCAAGACAGTGAAGGCACCTTCCACATTCGGGTGCGGAAGGCCAAGTAAGCACAGGTACGAGGAGTAATACCATGAGAATTCTAGTCGTTGGTGGTGGTATGGGGGGTACGATCTTTGCCAATCATCTGGCGCGGCGTATCCATCACGAAATGAAGACCGGCAAGGCGCGCATTACCATGCTGTCGGCAACCCACGAGCACGTTTATCAGCCCGGTTGGCTGTACGTGGCCATGGGCCGGGCAACGCCCGACGAATTGGTGCGCGAGCAGCAGAGCCTCCTCGAGCCGGGCATCGATTTTCATGTCGATCCGGTCGAGGAGTTCCATCTCGCGCACAACCACGTCAAGTGCAAGAGCGGCAAGGTGCACGAGTATGACCTCATCGTCATCTCNNCGAGAACATTCCCGGTCTCAAGGAGAACTCCGTCAACTGCTACTCGGCCGAGAATGCGGTGGAGTTTTACAAGCAGCTTTCGGACTTCAAGGGCGGTCGCATCGTGGTTACCGTGGGTCTACCCCACAAGTGCCCGATGATCCCCCTAGAAGTCACTTTTGCTATGTACGACTTCATCAAGGATCGCGGCCTGCTCGACAAAACCGAGTTCTACTACACCTACCCCATCGGCCGGGTACATAGCCTGGAGAATGTGGCCAAGTGGGCGGCGCCGGAGTTCGACGCCAAGGGCATCAAGTACGAGACCCTCTTCAATATGAAGGAAGTGGACGGCAAGAATGCCAAGGTGCTGAGCGAAGAAGGCGGCGAGGTGGCTTACGATCTGTTGGTGGCTGTGCCTCCGCATAAGGGGCAAGAAGTCATCGAAAAGAACGGTCTGGGGGAAAATGGCTGGATCCCCACCAATCGCCACTCCCTGCACATGGAAGGCGAGCATGGCAAGAATGTCATCGTCTTGGGCGATACCACCAATCTGCCGATTTCCAAGGCCGGTTCCACCGCTCACTTCGAGGCCGAGACGGCAGCGGAAAATGTGGCAGCGGTGGTGAAGATGGGCCGTCCGGTAAAGAGCTACGACGGCAAGGTCTTCTGCTTTATTGAGGCCGGTAAGGATCGGGCGACCTACGCCATGTTCAACTACCAGAACCCGCCGCAGCCCAAGGCCCCCACGGGTGCGGTGCATGCCTTCAAGATGGCGTACAACAAGCTCTATTGGGCGACCGCGCGCGGCTTGCTCTGAGGAGGTGACCCATGGCAGCTGTA
>DDOU01000097.1:3278-4594 GCA_002341825.1 Candidatus Igneacidithiobacillus taiwanensis
CGCAATGGGGACTTGGAGCGCATCGTCCACCTCGCCCGCCTACTGGGTGCCGCGGGGGATTCGATGAGCGATGAAATGGTAGGACGGCTGGCAGAAATCGGTACCAGCGGGTTGGACCTCTTGGATCGAGTGGAGCGAGCCGACCTCACCCGCGCCATCCCGGCCATTTCTGCCCTGGTCCACAATGGCGATCTCGATCGCATCGTCCACCTTGCCCGCATGTTGGGCGCCGCGGGCGACTCCATGAGCGATGAAATGGTCGGCCGGCTGGCAGAAATCGCCACCGGTGGGCTGGATCTCCTGGACCGCGTCAACCGGGCTGAGCTCGCTAACGCCCTGCCCGCCATCTCGGCCCTGGTGCACAACGGCGACTTGGATCGCATCGTCCACATTGCCCGCATGTTGGGTGCTGCGGGCGACTCCATGAGCGACGAGATGGTCACCCGTCTCGCCACCCTGGCCACCGATGCCATGTGTCTGCTCGACCGGGCAGTACGCACCGGGGTCATGGACCGCGTACTGAGTGTGGTGGAAAAGATGGATGAGCAACACATCCTTACCGATTTTCTCCACTGCCTGGCGGGCGCTACCGAGGAGGCGGCAAAGGAACCCGCTCCCAAAGGTGGCATTTTCGGCCTGCTCGACATTATGAAGAAACCGGAAACCCAAGAAACCATCCAGTTCCTGATGTTGGTCGGCAAGCACTTCCGCTCCTGCCGGCTGAAACACTAAGAGTTCACTCGCCCCGCTTGAGGCCCCTCGGGGCCTTTTTTGTTGCCAGTAACTCTAGGTAGAACGCCCCAGCCCTGCCGCTACATCCCGAAACGCCGCGAGTGCCGCCTCCAGGTGGTCGATGATTTCCTGCTGCAGCACGTCCGGCGGCGGCAAGTCGGCGAGATTGTCCAGGCTGTCGTCCTTGAGCCAGAAAATATCGAGGCTGGCCTTGTCGCGGGCGATCAGCTCTTCATAGGGGTAGTAGCGAAAGCGCTCGGTTTCCTGGCGTTGGTGGCGGTTTTCCGGGTGGTAGCAGCCGATGAAATCCTGCAGGTCGTCGAGCTTCAGCGGCCGGGTCTTGAGGGTGAAGTGTTTGTTGGTGCGCAGGTCGTAGAACCACACGCCCTGGGTGTGCACGCGCCCATCCTTTGGCGCGTTGTCGAAAAACACCACGTTGGCTTTCACACCCTGCGCGTAAAAGATGCCGGTGGGCAGGCGCAAAATGGTGTGCACGTCACAGTTTTCCAGCAGCTTGCGGCGGATTTTCTCGCCCGCGCCGCCCTCGAACAGCACGTTGTCGGGCAGCACCACGGCGGCCTTGC
>DDOU01000097.1:4638-6646 GCA_002341825.1 Candidatus Igneacidithiobacillus taiwanensis
GTGGTCTCCCAGAAGTCCTGGCGCTGGTAGGTCAGCGTCTCGCGGTCTTCCTCGCCCTCTTCGTTGGTGATGGTCATGCTGCTCTTCTTGCCGAAGGGCGGATTGGCCAGCACATAGTCCACCTTGTGCCGGGGCTCCGCGATCAGCGCATCCGAGCGTTCCACCGAGGGCTCGCCACTGAGCTCGCCGATGTTGTGCAAAAACAGGTTCATCAGGCATAGGCGCCGGGTGTTGGGGACGATCTCATTGCCGGAGAAGGTCTGGTCACGCAGAAACTTCTTTTGCGCCGCGTTCAGTTGCGCGCCGGGGCGGGTCAGCCAGTGGTAGGCGCCCAGAAAGAATCCACCGGTACCGCAAGCCGGGTCGGCAATCGTCTTCAACACTACGTCTTTTCCTGCCGCCAAGTGCACCACTGAATCGCGGTGGGCGCAACACCGGCCCGGCTCGATGGATTGCCAATCGAGCGGCGCCCTCTCCAGCACCAGAGACATTTTGACGCAAATACGCACCAATATTATGATGAAAGCCTCGTTCTTAGGAGCATGCCATGCCCACCGTGCGCAAAACCATTACGCTCACCGATCAGCAAGACAGTTGGATCAAAGCCCAGATTCAAGCGGGGCACTACACCAATGACAGCGAATACATCCGCGACCTCATTCGCCGAGAGCAGGAACGCATGGCCCAGCTAGAAGCTCTGCGCGCGGCGCTCATCGAGGGCGAGAACAGCGGCACACCGCAACCTTTTGATCTATCGGCGTTCAAGGCGCGGATGATGGCCGGCCATGGCTGAATTCCGGCTTACCCCGGCGGCTTTACAGGATTTGGAAGACATCTGGCGCTACTCAGTGCAGCAATGGGGTATCGCACAGGCGGAGCGATATGTAGACGCTTTGCATGCCCGCCTCAGCGATCTTGCCGCTGCCCCCTTCTCGGCGCCGAGTTGCGACAGCATTCGGCCGGGCTATCGGCAGCTTCGGGCCGAACACCATGTTGCTTATTACATGATTCAAAGTGAAACGGTAGTGGTAATCCGCATCCTGCACGAACGGATGGACGTGCACCGCCATCTCTGACGGCTGCGAGCACTACTCACCCCACCAACTCCCGATTCACTTCGTCCATCAACCCATCGAGTTCATTCCCAAACACCTCTGCCACACCCAGGCTCGCAGCGAGGTTGAGCGCGCGCATGTCTTGCACCACCCAGCCCGCCTGCTCGAGCTTTTGGTCGATTTGCTGACGGACTTTGGTCTCTGGGCTCATCTGCGGCTATCCGAGGCTTTAGCGCAGAATAGCAGAGAAAACAGCAAGCTGGCAGTTTAGCCGCAACCGACGCGACTCAGCGCTTGAGAAAACCGCGTTCCCGCAAAAAGCCTGCCATATGCGGCCGCGCTTCGCGTCCGGCCAGGGCTGCCACTTCCTGGCTCCAACTGCTGTCTTTGCGATGCTCCGAGCGCGAGGCGTAGTAGTCGTGCATGGCGGCATCGTATTGCGCGATGTATTCGGCATCATGACTGTCGTCGTAGCGGTTTTCCTGCAGCACCGCCGCCAAAGGCAGGCGCGGCTTCACTTCGACTTCCTGATCGGGATAGCCAAGGCAGAGGCCAAAGATGGGGTAGACCTGCTCCGGCAGGGCCAGAAGGGCGCTGATTTCCGCAGGATGATTGCGCACTGCGCCAATGTAGCAGGCACCCAATCCCTGGGATTCTGCGGCGACCACACAATTTTGCGCGCAGAGGGTGGCATCGGTAGTGGCGATAAGAAAGTGCTCCGTCATACCCGGCACAAAGGGCGGTCCCAAGCGATCGCAAACCCCCTGGGCACGGCGCAAATCGGCACAAAAGACCAAAAATTCCGGCGCCAGGCGCACATATTCCTGCTGGCCGGCGAGCTCCGCCAGTTGCGCCCGCAAGGACAGGTCGGTGATGCGTAGGATGCGATAGGCCTGCAGATTACTAGAACTTGCCGCCTGCTGTCCGCAACGAACGATCTCTGCCAAAAGCCC
>DDOU01000097.1:6676-7165 GCA_002341825.1 Candidatus Igneacidithiobacillus taiwanensis
CTGGAGAACGGTCATGGCATCTGTCGAAGATAGAGCGGGCTTCATGCGTACACCCGGCGCCCGCGCGGTGCTGGTATGGGACGGCCCATCTCCTTCGCTGTCTCGATCCACTCAGCAATCACTTGCTCCGCATTGGCTACCGCCTCCTGATAGGTGGCGCCATCGGCCATGCATCCCGGAAGTTCAGGGACCTCCACAAGAAATGCATCGTCTGCATCGCTCCAATAAATTATCAGTTCATACCTACTCATCATGATCAACTCCTAGGCGATATTTGCTGAGTATGCCGCGCACTTACTTGACTTGATAGGGCTTAGCCATGCGCCCCGTGGGTTGAAGATTTATGATCTCTATCATGCCATCTCTGGAGAGAATATGGTGGTCTCCCCTTACCCGAAGCGTGAACCCGAGGCGATCGAGCAGCGATAATAGGTCATCAAAGGCGATGTTAGCGTCACTCCGTCCGCCAAGAATGGCCATCTGGATTTT
>DDOU01000097.1:7194-9069 GCA_002341825.1 Candidatus Igneacidithiobacillus taiwanensis
CTGAATACTAGCCTGGGGTGGTCTCGCGGGCAATCGTCGCGCTGCTTGGGCGACGCTCGATTGTTCCATACCGTTCGGAGCGGCGAATCATTGACATCATACCAATCGGTCGGTATGTTTTGATGCTCACGCACCGTCACCTAGGAGAATGTCATGGCCCTGCTGCAACTCACCCCTCCCCAAACTGCCCAAGGCGAACTGGCGGAATTGTACGAGCAAATCACCCAAGCCTTTGGCGGCGTGCCAGAGGGGCTACAGCTCTTTGGCGTCAGCCCCGCATTGCTGCGCAGCCAGTGGCAAAACCTACAATATTTTGGTCAGCATCCGCGTATCTCTGCCAATTTCTTTTCTCTGCTGCGCTATATTCTCTCAGAAGAAGGCCACTGTTCCTTCTGCATCGGTTTCAACGAGGCCCTGCTGCTGAATGCCGGTTTTAGCAAGGAAGTCATCAGCGCCGCGCGCACCAATCCTGCCCAGGGCCCGCTGTCGGCACCGGAAAACGCCCTGCTCGACTATGCCCTCAAGGCTATCCACAATCCGCACAGCGTTGGCGAAGCAGACATTACGGCGTTGCGGGCTCAGGGTTGGTCGGACCAGGATCTTTTCGATGCCGTTGCCCATGGCGCCCAGCATCAGGCCATCGATATCCTCTTCGAGACTTTCCGGGTAGCGCCCTTTCAGGCGGGCTAGGGCGCGCTTTACAGATTTTACCACTTTCACCCGAGCACACGGCAGGCAGGGCCATTGGGAGCCTCGATACCATCGCCTGTCGGCGCGTCGGCGTGTGGCCGATGCTTACGCATCTGTCAGAAAAGGATTGAGAACCGCGCGGGGGGCTTGTTCCAGAATATGACATTGGTGCGCAAGCAGCTCGTGCACGATAATTGCTGGATAAGCCCTACCGCAGCGCAATCGGAGCACGCCTTGCCTGTCTGCGGGATATGTGTCCAGTAGCGACGAGCTTTCTCGTCAGGGCAGTATCATGCTCCAATGTCAAGAGAGGGGCGGAGCGACCACGTGGATTGGTGCGCAAACCAGCAAGGGCCATGATCACTGAGGATCACCTGGATCTGCTGACGCATGGCCGCGACAAACGCTCCCTTTTTGTGGCACCCAGTATGCCTCTACATCACCATCATGCCGCCCAGTTCTCGACGACTAGACCTGCGCCAACATAGAGATCGAAATCGGCCGTGTTGTTGGTCACCAGGGTCACTCCCAGTGATAAAGCATGTGCGGCGATCATGCGGTCGAAGCTGCTCCTTCTGGCCGGAAATTGCTGGGAGAGCTTTCCGAAGATGGCTGCCGCGTCCATGTCGAAGTCTTTGGCGGTTAGCCTACTCAAGAGCGCGGCCATTTCGGTCTGGCTGTTATGCACGTCAAGACCGCAACATAATTCAGCCCAGGTAATCGAACTCAGTCCGATCTCACCGGGTTTACAGGCCGAGAATCGCTGGGTGACTGACTCCGGCTGCTCCTTCATAAGGTAGATGCAGATATTGGTGTCCAGCAAGTAACGCAGCATCACCAAGATCTTTCTGTCTCGACAAACTCCGGACGCTCGGTTGTGTGGTGTGAACGCAGCGCGGCAAACAGCGCTGGAAGTGATTCGAGCGAATTCTCCTCAGGTTCTACGATGAGCCTATTACCCTCTCGAATCACCACCAATTTGGTTTGCTTTGGAAACGCCATGCTCATGGGGATGCGCACAGCGGGTGAGTTCCCCGCCATGAATTGGCGAGTGCGAAAGATCTTTTGCATAATTGCCTCCTCATGTATCAACGTCACGTTATCACTACTACTCAGCCCGAGCAATGGGCACCGCCTGCGGAGGCTAGCCGACGAGCCCTCCTGCCGGGCAAACCAAGGAGCACT
>DDOU01000097.1:9092-9955 GCA_002341825.1 Candidatus Igneacidithiobacillus taiwanensis
GAATAGCGGTCACTTTTTCTTGGGCTGGTATTGCTTGCGGCGGAAGAGGTCGGTTTTGCGGGAGACCAGCCGATCGAGGAAAAGCAGGCCGTCGAGGTGATCCATCTCGTGCTGCACCGCCCGCGCCTCGAAGCCTTCGCACTCGTAAAAGCGGTCGCGGCCTTCGCCGTCTTGCGCCTGCACCTGGATGCGCTCGGCGCGGATGACGTTGCCGGTAAAGTCCGGCACCGACATACAGCCCTCGCGCCCCACCGCCATGCCCTCCCAAGCGATCAATTCGGGGTTGATGAGTACCATCAGGCCATGGCAGGCATCGCCGAGCTTTGGGCGAACATCGACGATGACGATACGCTGTAAACGATCGACCTGGGGCGCGGCAATGCCTACCCCACCAGGGCCGGCATACATGGTTTCGGTGAGATCGGCAATGAATTGTCGCAGTTCGTCATCAAAGTGCTGCACCGGCTCCGCAGCACGCGCCAAGCGTGGATCGGGGTAGGTGAGGATCGGCAACACCGCCATCAGAGCAGCACCGTATCGACAGGGTGTACGGTGATTTCGATCCCCTGACTGGCCTTGAGCGGCTCGAGGATGCTACGAATCTGCTCCAGCCCACCGGGCGCCGAGCCCTGAATGACCATCACGTAGATGGGGCGATCGGGGTTACCGGAACGTTCGCTCTCGAGATCGATGATGTTGAAGCCAACGCTGGCGAGCTTTTCGGTGACTCCGGCAACGATGCCCGGATGGTCGGCGCCGTAGACGGTAACGCGCACATCGGCGGCGTCTTGCTGGCGCGGGAGACTTGGGATGGGGTCGAGATGGACGCGCAGATTCAGGCGCTTGACTGCGGGGTCGAGGGC
>DDOU01000097.1:9991-14553 GCA_002341825.1 Candidatus Igneacidithiobacillus taiwanensis
AAGTACCCCCCCAGGCGCATCATCGAGGCGTCGCCAATGGCACAGTCGGCGGCGTAAAGGGCTTGGGTTACGGCAGCAACGATTCCCGGTCGATCTTCACCGATGACCGTCAGTAGGGCTTGACTCATGACTCTCCTCCCAGGCCGTGCAGACGGGCCAATGATAGATAACGAAAGCAGTATTCGAAAAGTTCGAGATGGTGGCGCGCTTCGTCAAAATCCCTACCCCAGGCGGTCATGCCGTGGAGGTGAATGAGGGCACCCGGCACGGCGGGCTTCTCGCGGGCAAAGGCGGTGTCCATGTCGGCAGCAATGCGCGCCACTTCCACATGGTTGGCAAAGACCGGCAAGTCCACCTGCGGCTCGGCATCGGGAATGCCCAAGCCTTTGAGCATCTCGAGCGGCGGCAGACGCAGACGGCCATCGCGGGCAAAATGACCGCAAAGATTGGCCTCGATGGAATGCACATGAAAAATCACCCGCGCCTCGGGAAAGTGGCGATAGATGACCCGATGAATGCTACTTTCCGCCGAGGGTCGGCGATCCGCCGCGGCTTCGAGCACCCGACCATCGTGGTCGAGGGCGACAAAATCCTCTGGCGCCAAGCGGTCCTTGGGACGACCGCTGGCGGTAATCCAGAGCCCATCGTCACGACGCGCCGAGAGGTTGCCCGCGGTGCCGAGCATCCAGCCGCGGCCATAGAAGTCTCGAGCCGCCGCCGCCAAGTTTTCGCGCACGTCCTTCATTTGTCCGCCTCCAGGGCACGCAGCACATCGTAAAAATCCTCGAAGGGGGTGCAGGCCCGCCCTTCCGCCGCCAGGTAATCGATGAGGCCGTTGCGGGCGAATACCCGCGGACACACCCGCGCCAAGCGCAAATCGGTCACCGAATCGCCAATGCAGAGGGCTTCGGTGGGCGCATAGTGGGCGTAGATGGCCTTCTTGACGACGAGCTCTTCCGCGTCTTGCCAAGGCGAAAAGACGCGCAAGGTTGGCCCGGAAAGGTCCACCTCCATACCGTGAATGGCGCGAATACGGTCGCGAAGGGGAGCCAAGACGAGCTCTGCCATGCGGGTAAAGCCCCCGGTCACCACCAGCAGTTCCCACCGCAAACTCGGCAACGCGTCGAGAAACTCCGTAAAGCCTGCCCGCAGATGGCTGTGTTCGACCACAAAGGCTTCCATCTCTGGCCATTGCTGACTGGGGATACTGGCGAGAATCTCACTGAGCCCGTCGCACAGGCTGGTGCGCAGGGCGAGGATCTCGGGCAGGATACGCGCGGTGACCGCCGGGGCGAATTCCCGCAACAGATCGCGGAAAATTTCCTCCACCAGAATGGTGCCGTCAAAATCACAAAAGATCAGGCGCTCAGCCACTGGCCCTTCCCCATTTGGCCAAGGCGGCCTGCAGGGGCCCCGGGGGTACGGCGTCGAGAGTAAAGGGTTCCCCCGCCTGCACGCGCTCCCAGGCCTCGTAGAAGGCGCGCACCCCGCTCGCCGCACCATCGGGGTGGTCCATGATGCCAGTGCCGGCGTTGAGGATGACCTCGGTCCCATAATCCTGGAGCAGATCCGGCAGGATGCCGGGCTGGATTCCCGCCGAGGGCACCGGCGCCAGGCCCCGCTGACGCAGGGCGTCGCGAATGGCGAATTCCTCGGCGGCGGGAAAAGGCAGGCTGCCGTAGTGCGCTGGGTACAGCACGGCGTCGGCCCCGGCATGGGCCATGAGGGTACCAAGGACGATGGCGTAGCGCAGGCCATGCTCCGGGGCCGCCGCCAAGGCGCCGGCAAGGGCCGGATGGGCAAAGATCGGGACGCTGATTTCCGGGTCCTTGACCAGGGCTTCGAGCACGGGGAAACCGTAGGCAAGGACATTGAGCAGCAGGGCATTGGCGCCCTCGGCCACCAGCTGCCGCGCCAGTCGTTGCAGGCTCGCGGCATCACCGGAGAGATTGACGGCGTAGAGTAGATCGCGCCCAAAGCGATCGCGCCGCGCCTCGACGATGGGGGCACAGGCACGCCAACGCTCCAGGGTCGGTGCGGCGGCGAGGTTGGGAAGAATTTCGTCGTCTTTTATGATGTCGAGCCCAGCCCAGGCAACCTCGGCGAGGATGGCGGCATGATCCTCGGCGCTGAGCCCGAGAGCGGGTTTGAAAATCGCCATGAAGAGGGGACGATCGAAAACATCCACCCGTTGGCGAATGCCCGCCAGCCCAAAACGCGGCCGCAATCCGTAGTCTTCCGGCAGGCGCAGATCCCAAACCTTGGCGGTGCCGCCAAGGGAGTACTTGCCGAAGATCATGGTCAGCAAACTGCCCATTCCCCCGTCCACATTGGCCAGAGGAAAGGCAATGGTGGCCAGGCTGCTGCCATCCTCCAGCGCCTGCAGGGCACGAATCTCGCCGAGATGCCCGCGCAGCTCTGCCTCGCGGTGGGCATGGCGCGCGTCCCAGGAGCCTGCCGTCTGGCCAATGGCCAATGCCTGGGCCTGCTTTTCGGCATGGGCCCCCGGGGGAAAGCGATAATCGACTTCGAGAAAGGCACTCATGGCCGCGGGAATCGTTGCAGGGCGCGCTCGCTGTACACCGGGGTCCAACCACCGCGGGCACTGAAGTAGCGCACCGCCTTGATGCGGCGCTGGGCGTTGAGGCGAAACCAGTGCTCGACCTGGGCCGGGATGTGGATGTAATCGCCGGCGGTCACCGTCACTTCGAGTTGCCGTCCATCGGCAAGCACAAAACCGAAGACCCCCTCGCCATCGACGATATAGCGCACTTCCTCGTCTTCGTGGATGTGGATGCGTGAGAAGCGCTCATCCAGCGCCGCAAGCTGCGGATGTTCGGGGTAGAGAACCACCAAGTCGCGCTCCTGATAGCCCTTTTCTTGCTGTAGCTCACGGAAGACGCCGTCGAGGGCTTCCAGTAACTGCTCCTGACCTGCTGCATCGAGTTGTGCCGGGGCAAGCCAAGGCGCTGCGGCCGCAGCCACCGGATAGCCGCGCAGACTTACCCCCAGAGGGGCCAAATACGTTGCCAAGACCTGCGCATCAGTGCCCTGCTCCCCACCATCCCCAAACTGCCAGCTTTTCATCACCCCTCCCGCCAGATCAAGGATGCCATGCGCCCGGTGCAACCGTCGCGCCGATAGGAGAAAAACCGATTCGCCTCAGTCACGGTACAGTGCTCGCCGCCGTGGACGGCGCCAACACCCAAGCGCTGCAAACGCAGTCGCGCCAAAGCATAGATGTCGGCCCAGTAGCGATCCCCTGTCCCGGGCCGAAATGCCTCCTGCGCACCAACGTCCTGCGCAACAAAACATTCACGCACCTCCGGCCCTACCTCGAAGGCCGCAGGGCCAATGGCTGGGCCCAAGTATACCAGAATTTGCGTGGGCTCCACCTGCATGGCGGCAATTCCGGCTTCGAGAATACCCCCGACAAGACCACGCCAACCGGCATGCAAGGCAGCAATCACTTGGCCATCTCGGGAGCAGGCCAGCACCGGTAAACAGTCGGCGGTGAGCACGGCGAGGACCGCCCCCGCCGTGTGCGCCACCGCCCCGTCTGCCGCGGGCGGCGTGTCCCTGCCCCGGCAGGATTCCCAGGCGGCTACCTGGGTGCCGTGCACCTGTTGCAGCCATAGCGGCTCCGCTGGCAAGTGCAGGGCTGCCTGCAGTCGTTGCCGATTGGCGGCCACGGCCGCGGGCTGGTCGCCCACATGATCACCCAGGTTCAGGCTCTGCCAGGGTGCCTGGCTGACGCCCCCCTGGCGGGTGCTGATGGCCATGTGCACGCCCTTGGGCAGTGCCAAATCCGGCATCAGGATAGGCAACTCAGGAAGCACGGCGGCGCAGCAGGGTGAGTAAGGCCTCCATATCGGCGGGGAGGGGGCTCTCCCAGGCGCAGAGTTCGCCATTTCCCGGGTGCTCCAACTCCAGACGCCAAGCGTGCAGGGCTTGGCGGTGGAAGCCCCGCCAAAGGGTCATGGCCTCCGAATCCAGCCCCGCCGGCAAAACGGCGCGGCCGCCATAGACTGGGTCGCCCACCAAAGGGTGACCAATGTGGCGCATATGCACTCGAATCTGGTGCGTGCGCCCCGTCGCTAGCCGCAGGCGCAGCAGGGTGTGGCGGGGGAAGCGCTCGGCCAGACGATAATCCGTCCGCGCCGGCCTGCCATCATCACGCACCGTCATGCGCAGGCGATCTTGCGGGTGGCGCCCGATGGGGGCTTCGACTTTGCCGCCACCGGTCATCGCCCCCAGCACCAGGGCTAGATATTCTCGATGCATGCTGCGCTCTGCCAGTTGTTCGGTGAGGTCTTGGCGAGCGTGCTCGGTTTTGGCCACCACCAGTAAGCCGCTGGTATCCTTGTCGAGCCGATGCACGATACCGGCCCGCGGCAGATGCTTGCTGGCTGGATAATGGGCGAGCACGGCATTGGCAAGGGTACCGCCGGGATGCCCAGCACCGGGGTGGGTCAGCATGCCCGCCGGCTTATCGATGACCAGTATTTCCTCGTCTTCGTGCACGATACGCAGGGGAATCGGCTCGGCCCGCCAATGCTCCG
>DDOU01000169.1:0-722 GCA_002341825.1 Candidatus Igneacidithiobacillus taiwanensis
TTGGATTTGCTGGCCTTTGAAGATTGGGTGGCGTTTACCGCGGAAGACCGTGCTTGGCTGCAGGCCAATGCAGCGGGTTTGGTCCAGGCCCTGGTGGCAAGGCTGCAGCCCCCGGCACCGGAAGATGCGGCGCTCTTCGCATCCTGGTTGCCCGAGTGGCTGCAGACCCTCTGCAGTGGCGACTATGGACGGAGCTTCTGGGAGCGGCAGATCAAAACCGGCAAACGTTTGGCAGAGGCCGATATTCCTCTACCGCGCTGGGCGCAATGGCTCAGCGAGTTACGCTGGAAGCAAATTCCCAGTGTTCTGGGCGATATCTTTCCCGCTGCCCCAGCTTCGCTGTTGCCCGGATTTTCGCTTCTCTTGGCCGGCTGCGAACATGTGATCCACGAAGGCTACCTGCAGCAGCAAAGTCACCAGCTGCTGCTCGAAATTCGCGGCCTCACCCAGCACTTTGATCTCGAGGAATTTTTCCCTGCCGCTGCGGAGCTTGCCTGTCGCTTGGCAGGGGCGCAGGGGGCCGGGCTCATCGTGCGCGAAGGCGAGTACCTGCACTACCGCCTTTTCCACGGTCTCTCGACGCAATATCAGGGCCTGGCTAGCTTGTTCTTCCCCAAGAGCGAAGGCGTTTCCGGTGCCGCTTTACGCCAGGGAAAGGTCATCTTCGAGCGCGATTATGCCAATAGCCCATATGCCATGCCCGACTTCGTTGCCGCCGGTTT
>DDOU01000169.1:785-8868 GCA_002341825.1 Candidatus Igneacidithiobacillus taiwanensis
TGGTTTGCAGAAGCGCCGCCGCAGCGCATCAACGAACTGGTTTGGGAGCATCTTCTGCTGCTTGCCGATCTCCTTGGGGCTCTGCTCTACCGGCAGTCCTTGGAGCGCAAACTACGGCACATGAGCACTCGCGACGTCCTCACCGGGCTGCCCAATCGCCGCGTGGCCCAGGATCGAATTCGTGCCGCCATGGCCCGCGCCCAGCGCCATGAACGCTTGTTCTGCCTCTTTTTTCTCGACCTCGACGGCTTCAAGTGGGTAAACGACACCCTCGGCCATCATCGCGGCGACGAAGTGCTCTGCCAGGTGGCGGAACGGCTGCGCGCCGTGGTGCGCGAGGAGGATAGCATCATCCGCTACGCCGGCGATGAATTCTTGCTGGTCATCGAAGATATTGCCCACATCAGTGAGATGGAGATCATCGTTACGCGCATGCTGGCGGCGGCCCGCCTCAGCATCGCCCCGGAGCAATCCATCAGCGCCAGCATTGGTGTGGTCATTTATCCCTTCGACGAAGGCAGCCCAGAAGAGATGATTCGCCATGCGGATCAGGCAATGTACGTTGCCAAAGAACGCGGCGGCGATACTTGGGCGCCCTATGGGCAATATCTGCAAGAAACCATGCAGGAAGAGCAACAGCTGCTGCGCGAGCTGCGCCTTGCCGATGAGCGGCACGAGTTTCGGCTATACTGGCAGCCCATCGTGACCCTGCCGGAGCAGAGAATCTGCGGGGTAGAAGCCCTGATGCGATGGCAGCATCCCAACCGCGGCTTGCTCGCCCCCGGCGCTTTTCTCGAGGTCTTGGAGCAATCGGTCTTGATGGACTCCGTTGCCCAATGGGTCGTCGCAACCGCCGTAGTCGAGGCCAACCGCTGGCATCAGGGTGGGCATCTCCTCGACATCCACATCAACCTCAGTCGCCGGGAGTTGTGCAGTGCGCGTTGGATCCAGTGGTGCGATGATTTACTACGTCGTTTTCCTGCCGTACGCCGTGATCATCTCTTTTTCGAGATAGTCGAGCGGGTCGCGATCAAGGATATTCCTACCGTCGCCAAGCAGATTCGCTCGGCGCAGCGCCAGCTGGGCGTACAATTTGTGCTCGATGATTTTGGCACCGGCGCTTCCGCCCTACAGCACCTGGGAGAGTTGGACTGTGCTGGCATCAAGATCGATAAAAGCATGATTTCCGATCTACAAAAGGGTTCCAAGCATTATCAACTAGTGCAGGGGCTCACCTATCTTGCCGAAAATCTCGCCATCGAAGCCGTGGCCGAAGGCGTAGAAACCNNGCCGAGCTCTTGACCCAGATTGGCGTCAAAAAGGCGCAGGGCTACTGGTTTGCCCGGCCGGGCCCGGCGGCCGCGATCGATACCTGGCTCGAAAAAGAGACCTGCAGCGTGAGCGCCGGATAGCGCGCTTTGTGCCGTCTTGGGTTGCCGGACTCAGACAGGCACCCTGACAGTGCTGGGTGGTATTGCTTCCAACGGCTGACCTTCCGCAATACCCGGTAAAGACGGCCGACACGCCATTCGTGGCAAGGGTGCCCCCAGCGCGAATCGAATGCGTGACCTACTGCTTCTATCTTTATTTTAGAACAAAGAGTTGGCGGCGTTCACATCGTTACCTATCACCAACTATCATCCTTTGTAATTCTCTGAGTGTCGCGCCAGCATAGGGGGTTCTCGGCTCAGACTTTTTTCGGTTCTGCTGTCGATGGTACGGTACAGGTATCGTTTCCCATCGATTTCTCGCCATCGCATGCTGCCGCGCACGCTGCTAGAGAGTAATCGTTCAGCCTCTCGTCGGGCATCCCATACCTGGCAGATATCGAGGTATTGTCGTGCCTGTTCTGCTGCCAGGACGCCGCCGCCGATGGCAGTGTTTTCGAGGGTGGGCCGTACCAAAGGTGTTGTTCAGAGGAGACATTACTGCTTTGGGCTAACAGCCAGAGTGGTGGACTCATGCACATTGTTGACTTGGCCTTGGGTGGATAATAGCCTAGCCCGAGAAGTGCTCACAACGCCGAAAGCAAGAAGCCCCAGGAGAGCAAGCATGACGGAGCAACGCAGCATCGTTCCTGTAGTACTGTCTGGCGGTACTGGCAGCAGGCTCTGGCCACTTTCTCGCAGTTCTCATCCCAAACCCTTCATCCCCCTCCCCGATGGGGAAACTCTGATTCAAAAAACCCTGAAACGCGTTGCCGCCTTACACAGTAGTTCCCCCCTCCTCACCGTCACCAACCGCGACTACTACTTTCTTACCCGAGATGCCTATAGCGACTGCTTGGCTGCGGACTCCGAACAGTCGATGCCCAACATGCATTACCTGCTCGAATCCCAGGCCCGTAATACCGCGCCGGCAATGGCCGTTGCTGCCCTCTGGGCGCAGCAGGAGATCGGTCCCGACGCTGTGCTCCTCGTCCTCCCCAGTGATCACTTGATTCCAGACGCCACTGCCTTCACCGAGGCCGTGGATCGCGCAGCAGCCATGGCCGCAGACGGCTTCCTGGTAACCTTTGGTATTACCCCCACCAAGCCCGAAACCGGCTTCGGATATATTCGGGCAGGGGAGCCCTTGGCGGGGGGAGGCTATCGCGTCGCCCGATTCGTCGAGAAGCCCGATGCCCTCACCGCCGAGCGCTATGTCGCAAGTGGCGAATATTATTGGAACTCGGGTATGTTTTGTATGCGTGCCGAAGATCTGTTGCGTGGCCTCGGTCAGCATGCCCCGGAAATTCATGACAATGCCCTAGTTTCTTGGCAGCAGGCCAAGCGCAATGGCGACACTTGGGAACTCGGCAGCGCATTTGCCTTGGCGCCGGACCTCTCCATCGACTACGCTCTCATGGAGCACTCCGAAGAGACGGCGGTGATCCCCGTCAGTTTCCATTGGAATGACCTTGGCGCCTGGCGTTCCTACGGCGAGCTGCTCGATTGCGATGGCGACAACAACCGGATCATTGGTGGCGATACCATAATCGAGGACAGCTCTGGCTGCATCGTGTATAGTCCGCATCGCCTGACCGCCCTCCTTGGAGTGCAAGATCTCCTCGTCGTCGATACCCCAGACGCCCTGCTCATCGCCCGTAAAGAACGCGATCAGGACGTCAAGCGCATCGTCAGCCGACTCAAAAAACAAAGCAAACACCTGCTCGAAACCCATGTAACCGTGCATCGCCCTTGGGGTAGCTACACGGTGCTGGAAGAGGGGCACCACTTCAAGATAAAGCGAATCGTCGTCAAACCTGGGGAGCGCCTCTCTTTGCAAATGCATCACCATCGCAGCGAGCATTGGATTGTCGTTTCCGGCACCGCCGAGGTAACCGTCGGTAAGGAAAACCGACTCATCATGACCAACGAGTCGACCTTCATCCCGGCTGGAACCACCCATCGCTTGAGCAACCCTGGAGTTATCGATCTGGTGCTCATCGAGGTACAGAGTGGTGCGTATCTGGGTGAAGACGACATCGTCCGCTTTGAAGATGTCTACGGACGGGCGGGCGCCGCGGAGCCGGTCGCTTAGAGGCAGGCGAGTTCGGCGCCATCGGCTAAACCGAGGTGCTGCTTGTATGAACGTCCCCGGTTTTACGCGATGCCGTACGTTCCATGTGTAAAGATCCGGAAGATGACCAACTCCTGCACTGTCTGGACCGTGGTGCCAGTTTGGATCGCAAAAAGAATGCTGCGGCCAATGCTTGGAGAGCCGCGAGTATAGAGCGAGAGTCTTTGGTAACCGCTCATCGGGAAGCGGTGGCGCAGTGACGTGATGATCGGCGACGCGCAGGGAGGAGAGATTCGCCAGGGTGCAGAAGGCTTGTCGCAAAGCACTCCCGACGACTGGTCATTCTGCTGGGGGAGCGGAATAGGCGGCGTTTTCGTGGCGATGGTGGGGAGTATCCCGGAGGGTGGCAAAAGCCCCTGGTTGTTGTGGTAGGCGCAGCATTGCCATTGCAGGGGCCTCGTGCTTGCAAGCTTTGATTGTGCCTATGTAGCCTCTTACGCCCAGCATGTAAAAACGGGATCGGAGATCTGCGAGATCGGCGCGGCGGCAGGCCCGTGCGAAAGACAAATGGATGGCCTCGTAGGTAGTCCAAATACCCGCCCATCCATGAAACGCGGCAAGCCTCGCAAGACTTCCACTTCCACCGACGACAGTGGAACCGTGCGCGCTTCCGTTTTTTGTCTCCGGCCGTGGTACTGTGCGTTTGTTGAGGTCGATATGACTCCACAGCAAACCCGAGTACTGGACAGGGCGTTCGCCCGTCTCCTGATCCGTAGTGCCCTTGGTTTGCAGGATTTCGCCCGCCCGCCTGGCCGTTTCGACGGCAAAGCGCACCAAGGAAAGCAGCCGGGGGTTTTGCGCGCGGCGCGCAACAGGCGCAGTTCTTCATTCCATGTAGGCGCCTATCTCGAGCCTTGGATTGGGAAGGCATCTTGATTTGCACACACGGGTTTCCCATAGATAGGGGGATGAAAATAGGAAATCTCATGGCGCACTGTTTGCGTGGTAATCACCGTCGCAAGGCGGTTATCCCGATATTTGGCAATAATGGGGGGCGTTACGGCGGCGAGGCGGAAATATAAAGATGTCTAAAAAATACTATAGATTGCTAAGGTTATTGGTGCCCCGGAACCGAATCGAACGGTTGACCTACCGCTTAGGAGGCGGTTGCTCTATCCACTGAGCTACCGGGGCGCAATGCAATGCTAGCAAGAAAAGGCGCGGGCGCCCAAGCTGCCGAGGGCCTTGGCGAGCAAAACAGGCAAGCCAGTGACGTTTTCTTGCCAAAAATGGCCTCCTGCCCACTCGCGGTGCTACACTGGCTGACCGACGGGTCGGTATTGCTTGGCCGCAGGAAACAGGTATGAAAAACGACGTTACCGCCACTTGCGAAGAAGGAGAAGGGCGCCTCAAGATCATTGCGGCGGCGGAGAAGCTCTTTGCCGATCACGGCTTTGATGCGGTATCGATGCATGCCATCGCAACGGCGGCTGGAATTAGCAAAGCCAACATTTACCACTATTTCTCCAACAAAGATGCGCTCTACTTGGCGGTCTTGCAGGGTGCCAGTGCGGCCTTGCGCGCTCGTCTGCAGGAGGCGATGGACTCCCGCGGCCCAGCCAGTGAGGCGCTACGCCATTTTGCAGTGAGCCATCTTCGGCATCTCCTAGCGCGGCCCTACTTGGTGCGCCTCTTTTTACGCGAACTATTGGAAAATGGGGAACCCCGCGCTCGCGATTTGGCGGATGCCGGGCTCGCCGATCTTTTTGCGAGTTTGGTCGGCATACTCCGGATGGGGCAGGAGCAGGGCGAATTGCGTTCTGACTTCGACCCTGCCCTGGTGGCAACGATGCTGTTGGGTGCCAACGTCATCTTTTTTCAATCGCGGGATTTGCTGCGACAATACCCCGAGGTGCACTTCGTCGATACTCCGGAGGAGTACGATTTGGCCATGGTAGAGGTGTTGTTGCAAGGTATTCGTCAAAACCCACAGGATTCGTCTTCATGAACATCGACCCCCGCTTACAGGCCGAATTTTTGATCGAAGCGCTGCCCTACATGCAGCGCTTCCAAGGTAGCACCCTGGTCATCAAGTACGGCGGCAACGCCATGACCGAGCCGGCCTTGCAGGAGCAATTCGCCTACGATGTCACCCTGCTCAAGCAGGTGGGGATGAATCCGGTCATCGTCCATGGCGGCGGGCCACAGATCAACTCTCTGCTGGCGCGCCTGCAATTGCCGTCAAAGATGGTCGACGGTATGCGCGTTACCGACGATGCGACCATGGAAGTCGTCGAGATGGTTTTGGGTGGTCAGGTCAACAAGCAGATCGTCCAGGGCATCCAACGGGCTGGCGGCAAGGCGGTGGGGCTTACGGGCAAGGACGGCAATCTGATCCAGGCGCGCAAGCTGCAGCGCCCTGACGGGCTCGATCTTGGCTGGGTGGGCGAGGTGAGTCAGGTCAATGCCGAACTCATTCGCTTTCTCGATGGCGGTGGTTTGATTCCGGTCATTGCCCCCATCGGCGTCGGCCCGGCGGGGGAGTCCTACAATATCAATGCCGATCTGGTTGCCGGCGCCCTCGCCAGCACCCTGCATGCCGATAAGTTTGTGCTTATGACCAATGTTGCCGGCGTTCTCGACCCCGAGAGCAAACTCTACGAGCGGCTGCGCATTACCGAGGTGCAACAGTTGATGGCCAATGGTGTGATCAGTGGCGGCATGATCCCTAAGCTCAACTGCTGCCTCGACGCCTTGGCGGGCGGGGTACGCGCTGCCCACATCATCGACGGCCGGGTGCCCCACGCGCTGTTGCTAGAGGTCTTTACCCGCCACGGCGTGGGTACCCTGATTTCGGATCTCGATTGAAAGCGCGCCGCGGACAACGGCGTGGCGCCCGTCGTGCCGACCGGATTTTGCCACGTTTTCTTGGCCAACGTCGCCGCCCCTGGCCGGTGTATCTTTTCGATCTCGACAACACCCTCTACGACGCCAACATCCATTGCTTTCCGCAGATGCATCGCTACATGCACGCCTACCTCGAGGAGAAACTGGGGCTCGATCCAGCGGCAGCAGTGGCCTTGCGCCAGCGCTACTGGCGACGCTACGGCACCACTCTGGCGGGGCTGATTCGCCATCACGATACCAACCCCTATGAGTTTCTCGAAGCCATTCATCCGCCGGCGCTGGCGGCGACGGTCCCTAGAAATCGACAGCTCCAGCGCTGGCTGGAAGGCCTCGATGGTCCGGCATACATCTTTACCAATAGCATCCGTGCCCATGCCGAGCGGGTCGTACAACGCCTGGGCGTTGCGCACGTTTTTGTCGAGATATTTGATTTGGTTGCTGCGGGCCTGCGCGGCAAGCCCGATCCGCAAGCCTATCGCCATCTTTTGCGGCGCTATCGGGTAGCCGCCCGTCGCTGTCACTTTTATGACGATAGCCGCGCCAACCTGCGCAGTGCCCGTCGGCTGGGTATGGCGACTACCTGGGTGCATCCCGTGCGCCGTCGCCGCGACCAGTTGACGCAGCTGCCACCGCGCTAGTTTTAGAAGATCGGGCGCAGGAAGCGTACCCAATCCGGCACGTTGCCAGTATCGACGGTCACCGTAGCGCTGGTGCCGATGCGCAGCGGCAGTTTAGGATCGGGATTCAGCACTTCGATACGCACTGGCACTCGCTGGGTGACCTTTACCCAGTTGCCAGTGGCATTTTCCGGTGGCAAAAGAGAAAAGGCGTTGCCGGCGCCGCCACTCATGCTCACCACCCGACCCTTGAAGGCATGATTGGGATACATATCGATCTGGATGTCTGCCGCCAGCCCGGGATGAATCCGCTTGAGATCGGTCTCTTTGTAGTTGGCCTCGATCCAGTAGGCACCATTGCCAATGAGAGGGAAGAGATCCTGATTGACGCTGGCGACATCGCCTACATGTATTTTGTCGACCTTGCTCACTACCCCGGTGATGGGAGCGTAAATGACCGTATCGGACAGATCGAGCTTGGCCATGCGTACGGCAGCCTCGGCGGCCTCGATCTTGGCCTGATTGAGGGCGCTCTGCGCGCTGGCGCCTGCGAGGGAGGCGCGATTGGCCGCCATCTGTGCGGCAAATTCCGATGCTTTGGTTTGGGCATTATCGGCGGCCTGCGCGGATAGGTAGCGCTGGGCGGCGAGGGCCTTGGCGCGCTCGGCATTGCGCGCGGCGTTGCCATAATTGATTTGGTTGGCCTGGAGCTGCGCTTGGGCGGCGGCGATATTGGCAGCAATGGCCGCGCGTTGGCGCTCGGCCTGGGCGAGTTCGGCCTCGGCCTGCTGGAGCTTGTATTCGTAAGCGCGCGGGTCAATTTTGACGAGAGGCTGCCCTTTTTGCACAATCTGGTTGTCGTGAACGTAGATTGCGACAATGCGTCCACTCACCCGTGGCGCAATGTTGACGACGTGGGCGTGCACATAGGCATCATCGGTGCTTGGATAGTAATCGGAGATTTGGAAATAGGCGTAGGCGCCAAAGACAACCAGCACAATGATGATCAGCACCGCAAACCGTTTCAACCAACGCATGGCGAATATCCTTCTCCAGAA
>DDOU01000169.1:8916-10838 GCA_002341825.1 Candidatus Igneacidithiobacillus taiwanensis
CATACTGACCGTTCGGTCGATAAGGTAGCGCATGCGGCGCTGCCGGGCAAGTCGTTTTCACTTTATTGAGGAGCTAAGCATGCGATTGATTCGTGCCAAGACAGGGCTCATTGCCCTGGCAATGTTGGTTGCGGCCCCGGCCGCTAGTGCCGAGGGACTGCACGTTATCCAGGGCGGGCCCGCGTATCTCAGCACGGGGATCGGCGTATTCAACGGCGTTGGCATTCACCCCGAAACCGGCCCGAATCCGCGGGTGCCGGAAATCAATGTCGAATATCAAACCGCTTCCAAGCTATTTGGGGTTGGCGCCGTTTGGGGCTTGATGGCCAATACCCGCGGCGGCTTTATGGGGTATACCGGTTTCTATTCCGACATCGCCTGGGATCGTTGGGTGCTTACCCCCGTGCTGGGTTTTGGCGGCTACGATGCCGGCAACGGTAAGGACTTGGGCAGTATCTTTGAGTTCCGCCTGGAGTTGGGTCTGGCGTATCAGTTCGCCAACGGTGGCCGTCTGGGTTTTAAAATCGCGCACGTTTCCAATGCCTACATCGTCCCGCAAGATCCCGGCGAGAATGAGGCCTTGGTTACCTACTCCTTCCCGCTCTCCTTCGGCGACCATAGCTAATGGCCAAAGCGCGCGGCGCTTAGCCAGCCGCGCGCAGCCCGAGTTTGGCAAAAAGGCCAGCATCGTGATCGGTGCTGGCATTGTTGGTAGTCAGCAGGCGTTCGCCCAGGAAGATGCTGTTGGCTCCCGCCAGAAAGGCGAGGGCTTGGAGGGCATCGCTCATCTTCTCGCGCCCAGCGGCAAGGCGCACGTAGCTCATGGGAAAGAGAATGCGGGCGACGGCAATGGTGCGCACAAATTCGATTTCATCCACGGGTTCTGCCCCAGCGAGGGGCGTGCCGGCAATCGGCACCAAGGCGTTGATGGGAACGCTTTCCGGCGCCGGGCGCAGAGCGGCGAGGCTTTGTAAGAGGCGGGCGCGATCGCGGCGGCTTTCCCCCATCCCAAGGATGCCGCCACTGCAGACCTTGATACCGGCTTCGCGGACGGCGGCCAGGGTGTCGAGGCGCTCCTGGTAACTACGGGTATGGATGACCTCGCCGTAGAATTCCGGGGAAGTATCTAAATTGTGGTTGTAGTAATCGAGGCCCGCAGCCTGTAGGCGCTCGGCCTGGCCGGGCTTGAGCATGCCGAGGGTGACGCAGGTTTCCAGACCCAAGTCCTTTACCGCTGCCACCATCTCCGCCACCCGCTCGAGGTCCTTGTCGTGCGGACTGCGCCACGCGGCACCCATACAAAAGCGTTGTGCTCCCGCCGCCTTGGCGGCCTTGGCAGCGGCCACGACCTCGGCGAGAGGCAGCAGGGGGGTAACCGCCAATTTGGCCTCGTGATGCACGCTTTGCGCACAGTAGCCGCAGTCTTCGGGACAGGCCCCGGTCTTGATCGACAAAAGGGTAGAACACTGCAGCTCGGTTGCTGAAAAATGCTCCCGATGCACTTGTTGGGCGCGAAACAGGAGATCGGGAAAAGGAAGCTCGAAGAGGGCGAGGATTTCCTCCAGGCTGGGGTCTTGCAGAGTGGTCATGGTAGCTTCTCTAGGGCGAATTCAGAGGGTGCCAAACAGCAGGCGTGGCAGCAGCATCTTGGCCGCCTCGATGAGGAGCATCGCGACGAAAGGGCTGATGTCGATATTCCCAAAGGACGGCAAGTGCCGTTGCAAGGGCAGAAGTATGGGATCGGTAACCCGACTCAGAAAGCGCACGATGGGGTTATACGGATCCGGTTGCACCCACGATAGAATGGCGCGCAGAAAGATCGCCCAAAAAAGTAGGGTCATGGCGAGCTCGATCAGGCGGTAGAGGTCGTAGAGCAGCATGCTTAGAGCTCCTTGGCTAGCTGTTGGGCAAGGGCCTGGCTG
>DDOU01000169.1:10888-16658 GCA_002341825.1 Candidatus Igneacidithiobacillus taiwanensis
CCAAGCAGCCAGCCCCGCCGCGGTTGTGCCCCCTGGGCTGGTCACCTGATGGCGGAGCAGGGCCGGTGCCAGCTCGCTGCGCGCCGCCAGTTCCGCCGCACCGCGCAGGGTAGCAATGGCAAGGCGCCGCGCCTGATCGCGGTACAATCCTCCCGCCACGGCGGCATCCTCGAGGGCCTCAAGAAAGAGGAAAACATAGGCAGGCCCGCTGCCGGCCAATGCGGTCGCCATGTCCATACTGTCTTCGTCTGCCAACCATTCGACCATTCCCGTACTTTTGATGAGTGTTTCTGCCGCTGCCCGCCGCGCCGCATGCACCGCCGGGCCGGCCACCATGGTACTGGCGCCAAAGCCAATCTGGGCGGGGGTATTGGGCATCACCCGAACGATGTCTACCGCGGGTACCAAGCGCTGCAATTCTTGCAGACGAATGCCGGCCGCCACGGAAATGAGCAGGGCCTGGGCAGCGCGGAGTGACTCTGCCCATCCCTGCAGAATGGCCCGCGCTTGCTTCGGCTTGGCGGCGTAGAAAACGACAGCCTGGGAAGGTAGGTCGCAGGGTTCGGCGCTGCAGCTTCGTACACCAAACTCTGCCGCCAAGGCATCGCGCCGCTCGGGGTGCGGGGCATGCACCTGAATTTGCTGGGCAGGGAAGCCGCTTTTACAGATGCCGGCGATGAGGGCACGGGCCATGTTCCCCGCCCCGAGGAAGACGATGTGCTCGGTTTGCAATGCTCACTCCTTGGGGCGTGCGCCGAAGAGGACGGTCCCCAGTCGAATTTCTGTGGCCCCGTGGGCCAAGGCCTGAGGATAGTCGCCCGAGGTCCCCATGGAAAGGGTATCAATGGCCTGCTCCGGAAATTCCGCCTGCAGTCGTTGAAAAAGTCGCGCCATTTGCCGGAAGTTGCTTACTGCCTCCTGCGGGTCGGGATGCACCAAGGCCATCAGCCCGCGGAGACGCAAATTGGGGTAGCGCAGCACTGTTCGCGCCAAGGCAATGACTTGGTCTGGGGCGATGCCGCCCTTGTTTTCCTCGCCGCTGGCCGCCACCTCGAGCAAAATTTGTAGGGGTGGCAAGCCGGCCCGTTCCTGGTCGAGGCGCGCCAGTAGAATTTCGCGGTCGACGCTCTCCACCCAGTCGAAGTGCCGGGCAATATCCCGCGTCTTGTTGCGCTGGATGCGACCAATGAAATGCCAGCAGAGATCGAGATCGGCGAGGGCAGTGATTTTTGCCTGGGCTTCCTGCAGGTAATTTTCGCCAAAGTGGCGCAGGCCGAGGGCATGGGCCTCCCGCAGCCGCTCTGCCGATACTTTCTTGCTGACGGCAAGTACGCGCGCGGCCGGGTAGGGGCGGAGCTGTTCCTGAATGGCGAGCAGACGCTGCGGCAGGTCCATGGCTTTCCTTGGGCGGAATCGCAAAGCTCGACTATATTACCTGGAGTTCATTGTCTTTCGAAACGTGGGGGTACGGATGAGCCAGATGGACGTTACCGATCTACTCGGCTTTGCCGTCAAGAACAAGGCCTCGGATATTCATCTCTCGGCAGGCTTGCCGCCGATGGTGCGCATCAATGGAGAAATGCGCCCGATCAATGCGCCTGCTCTGAGCAAGGAAGTCGTCCATGCCATGATCTACGACATCATGAACGACGCCCAGCGTAAGTGGTACGAAGAAAATCTGGAAATCGATTTTGCCATCGACGTGCCCCAGGTGGCGCGTTTTCGCGTCAATGCTTTCCAGCAGGATCGCGGCCCAGCGGCGGCCTTCCGGACCATTCCCGCCAAGGTTCTCAGCCTCGAGGATCTCAGAGCGCCAGCGATTTTCAAGGAGATCATCGACGTACCCCGCGGCCTAGTGTTGGTGACGGGGCCGACGGGCTCGGGTAAGTCCACCACCTTGGCGGCAATGATCAACCACATCAATAATCATCGCCAAGAGCACATCATCACCATCGAAGATCCCATCGAGTTTCTGCATACTCCCAACCGCTGCCTGATCAATCAACGCGAGGTGGGACCCAACACCAAGTCTTTCGAGAACGCCCTGCGTTCGGCCCTGCGCGAGGACCCCGATGTCATTCTCGTAGGCGAGTTACGTGACCTCGAGACCATGCGTTTGGCACTGACGGCGGCGGAGACGGGCCATGTAGTGTTTGGTACCCTGCACACCAGTTCGGCACCCAAGACCATCGATCGTATCATCGACTCCTTCCCCGGCGGCGAGAAGGATATGGTGCGCTCGATGCTTTCCGAGTCTTTGCGCGCGGTGATCGCCCAGACCCTGATCCCGACCGCCGACCGTCGCGGACGGGTGGCGGCGCACGAGATCATGATTGCCAATCCGGCAATCCGCAACCTGATTCGCGAAAATAAGGTCGCGCAAATGTATTCGGTGATTCAGACCGGGCAGAATCAGGGCATGCAGACCCTCGATCAGTGCCTCCTCAGTTTGGTGCGAGCGCATACCATCAGTCGTGAAGATGCCTTGCGCCGGGCGCAAAATAAAGACAGCCTTTTCAACGTCGCCTGAGGCAGGAAACGACTATGACGGTGCTGGACGACCTGTTGCGACTCATGGTCCAAAAAAACGGCTCGGACCTGTATTTTACCGTCGGCTCGCCGCCGGTCATCAAGATCGACGGGCGCGCAGTGCCGGTCGGTGACGAGGCTCTGAAGCCCGAGCAGAGCCTGGCCTTGGCCAAGGAGATTCTCGGGGTCGAGCGACTTCAAGAATTTCAGCGTGAGAAAGAAGTCAATATGGCCCTGTCTGTTTCGGGAGTCGGACGCTTTCGTGTCAATGGCTTTTTTCAGCGCAACCAAATTGCTCTGGTGCTGCGGTCGATCAAGACAGAGATACCGACTCTGGAACAGTTACACATGCCGCCTGTTCTCAAGGAACTGGCAATGAGCGCGCGCGGGCTGATTCTCTTTGTTGGCGCCACCGGTTCCGGTAAGAGCACGTCGCTGGCTTCCATGCTGCAGTATCGTAATGCCAATGCGGCCGGACACATTCTTACCATCGAGGATCCGATCGAGTACCTGCACCGCAACATCAAGTCCATCGTCAATCAACGCGAGGTAGGAATCGATACCCTGAGCTATGAAAATGCCTTGGAAAATGCCTTGCGCGAGGCGCCGGACGTCATCCTGATTGGCGAAATTCGCAGTCGCGATACCATGGATCATGCCGTTGCCTATGCCGAAACCGGGCATTTGTGTATGTCGACCCTGCATGCCAATAATGCCAACCAGGCCATTGAACGCATCATCAATTTTTTCCCCGAGGAGCGCAAAAAGCAGCTGCTCATGGACCTCTCTCTCAACCTCAAGGCGGTCGTCTCGCAGCGCTTGTTGCCGCTGAAAGGCAAACCCGGGCGGATTGCGGCCATGGAGGTATTGATCAACACGCCTACGGTGGCAGACCTCATCAATCGTGGCGAAGTTGGCCTGTTGAAGACGGTGATGGCACGCCCCAACGATGTCGGAATGCAGACCTTCGACCAGTCCTTGGTGAGCCTCTACATGAACGGTCTGATCGAGTACGACGACGCCATCCGCGCCGCCGATTCCACCAACGACCTGCGCTTGGCGATCAAAATGGAGTGTATGCGCAGAGGTCTGGAAGATCCGGGCAGTAAGGCGACGGAGGCGGTTACGGATAGCTGGAACATCGGCGGCACGCCTTGATTGCCCTGCTGTTTTCGGCAGCAGTGTTACTTGCTTGGCTGCTGCTTTTCCTTGCTCGCGGCGGCTTCTGGCGCGCCGACCAACGACTCGGGTCGGGATCGCTGACCGACTGGCCAGCGGTAACGGCGGTGGTGCCGGCGCGCAACGAGGCCGAAGGTATTGCTGCCTGCGTGCGCGGAATTCTCTGCCAAGATTATCCCGGCGAATTGCGCTTGATCGTGATCGACGACCAAAGCAGTGACGCTACTGCCCAACTCGCCCGCCATGCCGCCGCAGAGCTGGATGCTGCCGGGCGCTTAACCGTCTTGGCTGGTCAAGGGCTGCCAGAAGGATGGGCGGGCAAGGTCTGGGCGATGGCGCAAGGGGTGACGGCGGCAGGCGATGAGGTCCCCTACCTGTGGTTTACCGATGCCGACATCGTCCATCCACCGCGGGTACTGCGCAATTTGGTGGCCAAAGCCGAGTCCGAACGGCGCGTACTAGTCTCCTTGATGGTGCGCCTCTCCTGTCGGGGCCTCTGGGAGCGCTGGTTGATTCCGCCCTTTCTCTTCTTTTTCCAGAAGCTCTATCCCTTCCCTTGGGTCAATGATCCGCGCCGTCGCCTTGCCGGGGCAGCCGGTGGGTGCATGCTGGTGGCGCGCACCGCCTTGGCAGCGAGTGGCGGCCTGACTGCCATGCGCTCGGCCCTGATCGACGACTGCACCCTGGCCGCACAACTGAAACGCCAAGGGTCGATCTGGCTCGGGCTTGCAGAGGAGAGCTACAGTCTGCGCGAGTACACACGGCTTGGAGAAATTTGGCGGATGGTTGCCCGCTCCGCCTATGTGCAGCTCGACTTTCGCCCGGCGCGGCTCTTCGTCGCTACCGGTACCATGCTTTTTCTTTATTTGGCGCCCTGGCTCCTCTTGCTTATTGGCCTGTGGCGTGGACAAACGGCAGTTTGGCTTATGGCCTTGCTCAGCCTGCTGCTTTCTTGGCGGCTCTTCTGGCCCACCCTACGCCACTGCGGTCTCTCCCCGTTCTGGGTCCTGACTCTGCAACCGGCAGCCTGGCTCTACACCCTAATGACGCTGGATTCCGCCCGCCGCCACTATGCCGGCCGCGGCGGGGCGTGGAAGGGACGGACTTACGCCGCGCCCCGCGGGCGGTAGGGGCCCAGATAGCGCCACTCAAAGGCGCGCTTGGCCAAGTGCCACCAGGAGCCGGGCACGACCCGCGCCATATTCGGCGAACGATAGACCAGGTTGCCGCCATCGAGGCTGTCGACAATGCAGATGAGTTCGTGGCGGAAGGCTCTGTCCGCCTCCTGGCCTTGCAGATGGCGCAAGGCATTGTGGACCGCGGCCTTGGCTTGCAAATCAGCACTATGCCCCTGCTTGGGCAGCCAATCTGGGGCATCCAGATACGCGCCCGCATCGCCAACCACATAAATCCCCGGTATACCCGGCACCTGGCAGTAGGCATCGGCCTGTAGAAAACCGCCCGGAGAGAGGGGCAGGGCACTGTTGGCGGCAAAGCTAGGCCCGGTCATGCCCGGCATGAAGAGGATCAGGTCGGCATCGATATCGCCACCCTCGGTATGCACCTCGTCGGCGCTAAAACTCGTGATCTTGTGCCCGAGATGGGTCCGTATCTGGCGCTTTTCCATCTCCTGCAGCAGGCCCGCTACGGCATCGGCGCCAAGGCGGTTGCCCGGTTCACGCATGGGATTGAAAAAGGTGAGGGTGAAGGCGTCGCGCTTGCCTTGCCGGCGCAGGTAGGTGTCGATACCAAAAAGCAATTCGAAAATGGGACCGCCGCGCACGGCGCTGGGCTCTTGGGGGTTGCCGGCAAAGCCAAAGGCGATGCTGCCACCCGACATGGCCTGCAAACGATCACGAATTTGCTGCGCCGTCTCGATGCCATCGCAGATGGCAAGGCTGTGCTCGATGCCCGGCAGCTTGCGTAGTCCACGGCCGCCGGCGGCAATGATCAACACGTCCTGCTCTACGCTCTCGCCCGATGCCAGGTGTACTTTGCCCTCGGCATCGATGGACTGCACCTCGCCGGGGACAAACTCGACCTTTTCGCGGGCAAAGAAATC
>DDOU01000169.1:16699-23933 GCA_002341825.1 Candidatus Igneacidithiobacillus taiwanensis
AGACTCGGGTAGTAGATGAATTCTGGCTTGGGTGCAATGAGGCGGATTTTGGCCTCGGGCGACTGGCGGCGCAGGGTACGAACGGCGGTGAGGCCGCCAAAACCGCTGCCGATAATCGTGAACTGTGGCATTTGAGTGTCCTCCTTTTTCTGTAGCATTCAATACTAGACGAGAACGCGTCGGTATGCCGCGGGTAGTGGGCTTTCCTGCTGTGCCTGGGCAGCGCCACGGGCCACGAAGAGATTGATGATCTGCCCGTGCGCCTGGATCAGGGTAACGACGTTTGGATCATCGCTGGTTTCCTCGATCATGACCCCGTCTGGCAGCAGGGTAAGCTCCATCTGGATCTTTTCCCGCTGCGCAAAGAGTTCGGCAAAGGCCGGGTCCCAGAAGCGTAGCCCAAAATTCTCGTGTAGGCGCTGCTTCATCGACGGGACGTGATCATGGAGCAGGGCAACGACTTCGGCGTCGTCGGAGCGGGTGCGCGCTCGGATGCCATTGGGCAAGACTTCCAATTCGCGAGAAATCTTCTCGTGCAAGGCGAGGAGACGATGAAATACCGCCTGGTCGTGACGGTGCCGCGCCGCCCGCTCCGGGTCGCTGCCAGCGGCGCCGCGTCCAAAACCCGTTCTTTGCATGGATGGCATGATCTGTTCCTCCTTATGCGATCTGGCCGCAGAGACGATTGGCGGGTACCGCTTCGTCGATACGCTTGGGTTTCGGGAGGTCGAGGCCATTCATGATGGCAATGAATTCTTCCCGTGATTTGCCCGCCAAGCGCGGATTGCTGTGCTTTTCTTCGCCAATACAACTCACCCAGCGGCCCTTGTAGTCGTGGCCAGGATACACCAGGGTCTCGTCGGGTAGGGAAAAGAGCTGCGCGTGGATGCTGTCATAGAGCTGGCCGGCATTGCCGCCCTGAAAGTCGGTACGCCCGCAGCCGCCAATGAGCAAGGCATCGCCGGTAAAGACGCGGTCGTGCCAACGGAAGCTGAGAGACTCCGGCGTGTGGCCGGGGGTGGCGAGGATACGGATGACGTCATCCCCAAGCACGACGAAGTCGCCGTCATCCACCTGTAAATCCGCGCAGTCCGCCCCCGCCCGGCTACTCAAGACCACCTTTGCCCCGGTGGCCTTGCGCAAGGCTTTGGCGGCGCTGATGTGGTCGGCGTGGAGGTGGGTTTCGAGGATATGGGTGAGTTGCAGGTGTTCTTCGCGCAGCACGGCGAGCACGGCCTCGCTGCTGTCGGCAACGGCGTCGATGACGACGGCATCGCGCCAGGTGCTGTCGCCCAAAATGTAGGTAAAGGTGCTGCTTTCTGGATGAAAGAGTTGTCGAAAAAACATGGTATTGCTCCCTGCCGCCATGGCAGTTGTTGGATCATGGCGATAGTTTGCCCCGCTCTGTTCGTCGCTGCATTGATAAAAATCAATCTTGAGCGATTTACTCGGGTTTTTTGCCGGCAATCTCTTGCAGGCGGGCCGCGGCGAGGATTTCCAGCTGCCCACGATGTTCCCGGAGCCAGTCCTGGCGTTTGAACTCTGCCATGATGCGGCTCACATGCTCTACCGAAAGCCCCAAAAACGCCGCCAGATCTTGTCGCGTGAGGGGAAAGGGTAGACTGCGCAAGTGCGGGTAGCGCTGCGCCCACTGTAAGAGAAATGTCGCCAGCCGCGCCTCGGCGCGCTTGGCGCCAAGCTCCACCACGCGCTCCTCGCTATCGCGCAGGGCATCGTGCCAGCGCTGCAGAATTGCCGCGCGGATCTTGGGCTGGCGCTCGGAAAGACGCTGCAGCTCGCCAAGGTCGAGACGACAGAGCTTGCCGGGGGCGAGGCTGATGGCGTCGTGACGGTGCTGCGTTTCGTGCAGCCCCTCAAAGCCGAATAGGTCGCCATGATGCAGTAAGCGCAGGATGACCTCCTGGCCACTGGCGAGATTCTTTACCAGTTTCACCGCCCCCTCGCGTAGGGTGTAGGCATAGCGCGCTGGCTCGCCGCTGCGATAGAGGACGTCATTGGCCTGGCAGTCGAGATCTTGCACCTCCATGCCGAGGCTGCAGAGTTCGACCGGATCGAGTCCNNGCAAAAATGCTCTCGCCGCGCATTTGGCAGCGACTGCAGTCCGAGAGGCCGATGGTTTTCATTCGGGTTTGGTGCAAAAACGCAGATCAAAAACCCGGTGCCCGAGGGCCTGACCACGCCGCTCAAAGCGTGTTGGGATGCGGTTTTCCGGGGCAGCTGCATAGTTACCGGCACCGGCGAGATTCTGCCAACCGGGGAGGGATTCGACGGTTTGCAGCATATGCTCGGCATAGGGCTCCCAATCGGTAGCCAGCTGTAATTCGCCGCCGGGGCGCAGCACGCGCTGCAGCAGCTGCAGAAACTCTACCTGAATCAGACGTCGCTTGTGGTGCCGCTTTTTCGGCCAGGGATCGGGAAACTGGATGACGATGAGGGAAAATACCGCGGCCGGAAGGGCGCGTAGCCAAGGCACGATATCTGCCGGTAGCACGCGCAGGTTCTGCAATTGTGCTGCCTCCGCCTGCAACAAGAGGGCGCCGACCCCGGGGCGATGGACCTCCGCCCCGATGCAGCCCCAATCGGGATGGTTGGCGGCGAAATGTGCCAAATGCGCACCATTGCCAAAGCCAATCTCGAGCAGTAGCGGTGTCGATTGCGGCCAAGGCGACTGCCAGGGTGCGTCTGCATCCAAGAAATAGCTCGCACCGCGTTCGGCCAGAACGCGCTCTTGCGCATCGGTCAAACGTCCCTGGCGCAGGACGAAGCTACGGATGGGACGCATCTTGGGCTTGAGCGACTCGTTCATGCCCGGCATTATACCAAGTTTCCGGCCAGCCGCCGAAGGAGAGAGAGGATGCAGCAAGGGCCCGTCGTCGGCGTCGTCATGGGTAGTCAGAGCGACTGGGAGATCATGCAGGCGGCAACCCAGATTCTCGCGCTCCTGCAGATTCCCCACGAGGCGCGGGTAGTCTCGGCGCACCGCACTCCCGACTTGCTTTTCCAGTATGCCGAAGAAGCCGCTGGCCGCGGGCTGCAGGCAATCATTGCCGGTGCCGGCGGCGCGGCGCATCTGCCGGGTATGCTGGCGGCGAAGACCCTGATTCCGGTGCTTGGCGTGCCGGTACCTTCGCGGCACCTGCAGGGGCAGGATTCCCTGCTTTCCATCGTGCAGATGCCCAAGGGTGTGCCGGTGGCGACCTTTGCCATTGGCACCGCTGGGGCAGCCAATGCCGCCCTCTTTGCCGCTGCACAACTGGCGTTGCACGACACTGCACTGCGCGCCCGCCTCGAGCAGTTTCGCGCCGCGCAGACGGCGCAGGCCCTGCAAAGCCAGCTACCGCCAGCATCGCCATGATCGCACCCGGCAGCACCATCGGCATCCTTGGCGGTGGCCAACTCGGCATGATGTTGGCACTCGCAGCACGTCGTTTCGATTGTGCCGTCTGGGTCTATGACCCCGATCCCGATGCCCCGGCAGCAGCGATTGCAGAGCGCCACATCTGCGCCCCCTTCGAGCAGGAAACGGCGCTGGCAGCGTTCTGCGCCGGGGTTGCTGCCATTACCGTCGAACGCGAGCAGATTCCGCGGGCAACCCTCGAATTCTGCGCCCAGCACAGCATCCTGCGCCCCAACCCCGGTTCCGTGGCCATTGCCCAAGACCGTATCCGCGAAAAAACCTTCTTCCGCGAGCTCGGCTTGGCAACCGCTGAATTTGCCGTCCTCCGTACCCCCGCCGACTTGGCGGCGGCGCAAACGATTCCCTATCCCGCTCTGCTCAAAACCGCCCAGGATGGCTATGACGGCAAGGGCCAACTGCGCTTACCAAGCCCCGAAGCACTGGCGCCGGCGTGGCAGGAGCTCGGGCAACGCCCGGCAATCGTCGAAGCCATGGTCCCCTTGCAGCAGGAGTTTTCGGTCATTCTGGCACGCAATAGCGCCGGCTTGGCGGTATTCTATCCTCTCGCCGAAAATCGTCATCGCCAGGGCATCCTCGATCTCAGTATCGTGCCGGCGGCGCTGCCCGATGCCGTGCAAGACCAGGCGCGGCGCTGGGCGCTGCAGATTGCCGAGGCTCTCGACTATATAGGCGTGCTAGCGGTGGAGTTCTTTCACAGCGTCGATGGCAGGCTGCTCCTCAACGAAATGGCGCCGCGCCCCCACAATAGCGGTCATTTTAGCCTCGATGCCTGCGTGCATAGCCAGTTCGACCAGCAACTGCGCAGCTTGCTCGACCTGCCCCTCGGCGATACCCGCCTGCTCTCGCCAGTGGTGATGCTAAATCTCCTCGGCGATCTCTGGCTCGATGGCGCGCTCGATTGGGGGCACTGGCTGCGCCACCCCCAGGTCAAGCCCTACCTGTATGGCAAGAAAGAGGCACGGCGTGGCCGCAAAATGGGGCATCTGAACATCCTTGCCGCAAGCCGGGAGGCAGCCCTGCGGACCGTGGCCGAGCTGCGCGGCGGCGAGGTGGGCTGAGGCGTGGAGCTTGCCCGTCTCCTCGAGCAGAAACTGGGCGGACACTGGCAGGTCGAGCCCAGTGGCGGCAGTGATGCCTACCGATTTTATCGGGCGGCTAGTGCCAGCGCCTGCCTGTTTCTCAAGGTTGGTAAAGAGTCAGCGCATTTGGCTGCCGAGCAAGAGGGTCTCCTCGCTCTGCAGGCGGCAGCGGCGCCGGTGCCGCAGGTCTATGGCCTCTGGGAGATGGCCGGCGAGCATGTTCTTGCCCTCACCTTTCTTGCCTTCCAGCACCGTAGCGCCGAAGACTGGGGACGGCTGGGAAGCGTGCTGGCCCGTCTACACACCCCAGCTTGGCCACAGTTTGGCTGGCGGCAGAACAACTTTCTCGGTGCTACCCCGCAGCGCAATACCCCAACGCCGGGAGCCAGCGCTGCCGATTGGCTAGCATTTTTCCAGCAGCAACGTTTGGCGCCGATGCTGGAAAAGCTCGGGCCCAGTCTGCAAGCAGCGGAACAAGAGCTCTTTACCCGCCTTCTCGCTAGCCTGCCGGCGATCCTCGACGGACACGCACCGCGCGCCTCCCTTACCCATGGAGATCTTTGGGCCGGCAATTGGGGGGTGGATGTAGACGGTGCCGTCTGGCTTTTCGACCCGGCGGTAGCGGTAACGGACCGCGAAATGGACCTTGCCATGCTCGAACTCTTCAGCACCCCGCCCGCAACCTTTTGGCAGGCATACCGGAGCCTGGCGCAGCCCGATTTCGACCCGCAGGGCTACGCTCGCCGCCGCCCGCTCTACCAACTCTATCATTTGCTCAACCACTGGCTCTTGTTTGGCCGCTCCTACGCCGGGCAGGCCGTGGCAGCCTGCCGTGCGGCCCTCAGCGGCGGCGGGTGAGCAGCACTGCCAGCGTCAACAGCAACGCACAAGCAAGAAAGAAAGCGAGACTCCAGTGGGTGATTGGCCAGCCCAGGAGCCGATGCGCGCCGGCAACGGCGCAGGAGCCTTGCCCCGTCAGGGCCGAGGCCAAGGGACTGCTGATGGCTGGCGAAGAAAAAACCGTTTGCGGTAGCAACTGGATGTTTGCACACGCTTCTACCCGGTGTTGCGCCGCAATATCGGCAAGATGCCACTGCCAGGCAGCCAAGATCGCTCCGACGCCGGCGGCGATGCCAGCCAAGGCCCAAGACCATCGTCGCAGCACAAAAAATCCTAGTAGAATCAAAAAAATCATAGCCAGGTCGGCGAGTCGCTGGTAGATACACAGACTGCAGGGCGGCACTTGCCGGGCAAACTGCAGATACAGCACGAGCGCCAAGCCTGCGAGTCCCGCAAGCCCGGCAAGACCCGCCAGCATCGCTGCGCCATGCCTCATTTGGCGTCGAGAATTTCCTGCCATTGCTCTTCCGTGGGCAGATTGACCAAATAGTGCTCTTGGCCCTGACTCCGATACACGAGGAGGGGAACGGTAACCACACCCGGGGGAACACTATCGAGGAGGGACTCTTTTCCCTCCAGAAAGGCAAAATTGCGGTGCAGGATGCCTGCCTCTTTGGCGACCAGGGTGGGATCCGCCGGAGCGATGCCACCCTCCGGTCGACCATCACGAATAGCAAAGCCGCTCTCGTTCTTTGCCAAGGCGGCACGTGGGTCTGCAGCCGATAAAATTGCCGCCGCCTTGGCGTGACTCGAAGGACTCAGAAATCCGACCACCACCACCCGCAGGCGCAGTTTACCCTTGGCCACCTTTTCTTGCAGCTGGTCGTAGAGTTTGTGGCAGTAAGGACAGTTGGGGTCCAGAAAAAGGTAAACCACCGGGCCCTGCTTGCCTTCGGCAATGTACTGGGTGTGGGTGAGGGCTTGCCAGAAATAGTCATCGCGCTCCGCGTTGGCCGCCGAGGCGGGTTCGCTCGCGCCCGCGAGCAGAAAAAAAAGACCAAGGAAAGCAAAAAGATGGAGAGGTACTTTAGTGGGCATCGATGCGTACCAAGGAGATTTGCTGACGACTGTAGAGTTCGTAGGCATGGTAGAGCTCCCGCAGGTTTTCTTGGCTGGTGAGATCGGCGTGTAAGGCTGGAAGATCGCGTTGCGGCAGTACCAAAAATAGTGGCCCCGGATGCTTGGCGAGGAGCTGGGGGATCTGTTGTTGTGGATTCGTAAGTTGTGTCGCCGTCATGGCACCGCGCCCGGCATAAAAAAGGAAACTCGGTTCCCACCAGCGCCAAGTGGCGAGGGAGTAGGGCCGGCTGCCCTCCATGCCGCGTACCATCTCCCCCATGTGCACCGAGGGTTTGAGACGGTCGAGGGCAGGTAGCAGCAGGAGCACCAAGCAAAAGGTCAGGGCTACCGCTCCCGCGCCGAGACTGCCGATCACACCCAAAAACTGCCCACGATAGACAAAGTACAGGGCCAGTAGTGCCGCAGCCAGATAGGGCAGACCTATGTAGGCGACTGCGCCCAACGGTGGAATCTGCTGCGGTACCAGGGTGGCGCCGAGTCCGAGTAGGATGCCGCCCAGCGCCGCCAGCGCCACGAGGGAGGCGACAATCCCGCGTCCGCTCAGGGCATGGACGCCGGAGAGGGCCAGCTCCACCCGCCAGGCGAGAAGAGCGAGCAGGGGCGGGTATGCCTCCCAGACATAGTTGGGTAGCTTGGTCGCGCCCAGGCTGAAGAAGGCGATCCAAAGCCCGGCCCAGAGCCCAAAAAAGAGCAGGTCGGGACGCGAGCGAAAGTACTCGCGACGCTGCAGCCAGAG
>DDOU01000169.1:24116-24698 GCA_002341825.1 Candidatus Igneacidithiobacillus taiwanensis
GTCCCTCCCGCCAAAGATGCGGAAGATCCTGCCGCAAGAGCAGAAACACGGTGATGATCAGGCCCGGTAGGAGAAAGAAAATCGGCCCCTCGCAAAGGGTACCGAGGCCCATGGCGGCATAGGAAAGTGGGTACTGCCAACGCCTTTCCTCGGGGTAGAGATAGCCGCGTAGGTAGCTGAGCAGGCTGACGGTTACCAAAAAGATGACCAGCGGATCGGGTACCGCGGCACGAAAGATGATCTGACTGTGTAGGGCGGTCGCCGTAAAGAGCCCGGTGAGGAGGGCAGCGCGGGCGCCGAGCAGACGTCGCAGCGCGAGGCTGAGGTAGAGAACGAGAAGGGCACCGAGGGCAACGGAACCGATGCGCAGACCCCAGCTATTCATCCCAAGAAGGCGCACGCCAAGGTCCATCAGCCAATAATTCAGGATCGGTTTGTCGGGCCGCAGATTGCCGTTGAAGGTCGGCACCACGTAATTATCGTGGGCGATCATCTCCTTCAAGCATTGCGCGTTATTGGGTTCGTCGATGTCCCAGAGGCTGGCATCGCCAACATGAAAGCCAAAGAGCCAAAAGGCAAAGA
>DDOU01000171.1 GCA_002341825.1 Candidatus Igneacidithiobacillus taiwanensis
CTCTGGAGGGCGGACATGAGTTGGCTGTTGTTCCTCGACGAATCCGGCCACGATCACAAGAACTGCCCGTATGAGGTGCGCGGCGGCATCGCCCTGCAAGCGCGCAAGCTGTGGCCATTCGTTCAGCAGCTGCAACAGGCAGAGCTGGCCGCCTTTGGCGCTCGCCTGCATGAATACCGCAAAGAGGTCAAGGGTGCCAAATTACTCGACAAGGACCGCTTCAAGTGGGCTGACCAAAGCGACTGGATGCCCGACGAGGCGCGGCGCAAGCATTGCCGGGGTTTTCTCACCAAAGGGCTGGAAAAACTGCCACCTTCACGTGACGAATTCACGGCCTATGGGCAAGCTTGCATCGAAATGGCCCGCTCGGTCTTCCAAGCGCTACGCACCTTCGATGCTCAACTGTTCGCATCGGTCATCCCTACCACCGTGCGCAAGCCACCGACTTTTGAGGCGGAGGAATACCTGCGCAAGGACCATGTCTTCCTGCTGGAACGCTACTTCTACTTTCTTGAAGCTCAGCGTGAGCATGGTTTGCTGGTTTTCGATGAAGTGGAAAAGGTGGCTGACCGTCGTTTCATCCGGCAGATGGAGCGCTATTTCAGCAAGACCCAGACCGGGCGATATCGGACGGCCTGGATCGTACCCGTACCCATGTTTGTCGCTTCTGACTTGAGCGTGCCTATGCAGGCGGCCGATCTGGCTATCTATTGCATCAACTGGGGATTCCGTCTGCCGGGCATGGGCATGGATTTGGCGGTTAGGGAGGAAATCGCGAGGGAATTCGGCCCGTGGCTTAGCCAGCTACAGTACCGGGGGCAGGGATACCGCGATGGTCGGACATTCGATTCCTATGGAGTGGTTTTCGTCCCCAATCCTTACGGAGATGGGCGATGACGGGCACCCAAAAAAGAAAAGGAGATAAAGCCTGCCAAGCCACCCCTTGCGAAGCCGCCCAGCGACAGAATCTCCGATGCGAAGTATACAACAACCCGAAAATGGGAAGCGAATTTTTCGCAGTCGGCAATATCGACCTGCTCTCTGAGCGGCTGCTCGGCTTCCTCGCCTCCCGTGAATGCCCCGGTCATGTCCTGCTTGAAACCCTCGAGCGCGTGCCGGAATGGGTCAAGGGCGGCCGGGTCATCGTCAGCGGCTTTCACTCACCGCTGGAGCAACAGGTGCTGCGCTCGGCGCTCCGGCGCCAGGGGCGCGTGGTCAAGGTGCTGGCGCGGGGCATTACCGAGTATCGGCCTACTGCTGAAGAGCGCGAACCGCTGGCGGCTGGCCGGATGCTGGTCATCACCGCCTGCCCGCCCGAGTTGCGCCGCACCACCCGCGAAACCGCGCTTGCGCGTAATCGGTTGGTGTTGGCACTCGCTAGCGATATCGTCGCGCCTCACATCGCTGCTGGTAGCCCGCTTGCCGCGTTGATGAGCGAGCGGGGGTTGGTTTGATATGACCCAACTCCCTATCAAACTTCATGACCTGCTGCGCCAGCGAGCGGTCAAAAGTGGTCACATCGAATACCAAGCTTGGAGGTACCCAAACCCAATCACCCGCACCCCATTATAGTCGAGGCCAAGCGCGCGTTCGCGCAAGAATTGTTGAACCTGATCGTGAAGGTCCTGGTCGGCGACAGCCACAACCAATCCGCACGGATAGATGGTTTATGCCAGTCGCTGATGCAGACATTCCGTAAGAAGTGGATATTGTGTTCGCGGTGGAAGCGCCCGGGTTGTCGCTCGAGGCCTTGCCGCAGCAGATGAACGTGGCGGGCCTGCTGAGTTGCTGTAGCGCAAAAACGTTGGCCTTGATGGACATCCTCGCACTATGCGAGATTTCGGCTACTTGGTCTACCAGTTTTCTTTCCACATCCGCTTGGTTTGCAAGAAGACGCAGTTCTGACTTTTGCAGAGTCGAGTTGCGCGTTTCGGTTCGCAATTGAGCGAGGCTACCCGTCAGGTCTCGAATAACTTCGATGGGCTGCCTTGGTCTTTGCGGCCGGCGGTTCTATACTGGCGGCATGATACATACCGGCTCGGCAGAGCCGCTCAGCTCGAGGTGACCAATGCGTTCCGACAAAATCAAAAAGGGCTTTGAACGAGCCCCCCACCGCTCTTTGCTCAAGGCTTGCGGAGTGACCGATGCCGATATGGACAAGCCCTTCATCGGGGTCGCCAACTCCTACATCGACATCATTCCCGGCCATGTGCATTTGCAGGAGTTTGGTCGCATCGTCAAGGAGGCCATTCGCGCCGCTGGTGGTATTCCTTTTGAATTCAACACCATTGGTGTCGACGACGGGATTATCATGGGGCACGAGGGTATGCGCTACTCCCTGCCCAGCCGCGAGCTGATTGCCGACTCCATCGAGACCGTAGTGCAGGCGCATCACCTCGATGGCTTGGTCTGCATTCCCAACTGCGACAAGATCGTACCGGGCATGATCATGGGCGCCCTGCGCTGCGACATCCCCACGGTTTTCGTGTCGGGTGGGCCGATGGAGGCGGGCAA
>DDOU01000021.1:0-592 GCA_002341825.1 Candidatus Igneacidithiobacillus taiwanensis
CGTTCTTGTGCTGAGCGCCGCTGGCTGCGCTTCAGACAATCACAAAAAAGACCTGATGGACTCCCATGAGGCCGCGGCAACCATGTACAGCCACGCCAAACAGGCCGAAGACCGCGGCGACTACGGCACCGCCATTCGCGAATACCAAGACCTCGAGGCCATGTATCCCTACGGCCCCTATGCGGAGCAGGCGCAGTTGAATACCGCCTATAGCTACTATCGCCAGGGCGACTCCAAGGCGGCGGCTGCGGCGGCAGAGCGCTTCATCAAGCTGCACCCGGTCAATCCCTACGTGGACTACGCTTGGTACTTGAAAGGTATTTCTCAGTACCAAGAAATCGAAGGCGCCGACTGGAATCCCGTGCCCCTGCATGAGGCCTTCGATACCTTCGAAACCCTGGTCAAACGCTGGCCCAAGAGCGCCTATGCCGCCGATGCTCGGCTACGCATGGAGAAGATCATCGACCTCTTAGGCAAACGCAATCTCGATATCTGCAAGTTTTATTATGTGCGCCATGCTTATGTGGCCTCGGCCAACCGCTGTAGCGATGTGGTCACCAAGTACCAACTCAGCCCGGCGCGGGAAGAAGCC
>DDOU01000021.1:755-4036 GCA_002341825.1 Candidatus Igneacidithiobacillus taiwanensis
TTGCCGTCGCCAATCTTGCCGGTGCGCGATGCCTCGACGATGGCATCCACGGCGCGATCGACCAGGGCATCGGGAAGCACTACCTCGATCTTCAACTTGGGCAAAAAGTCGACCACATATTCGGCGCCACGGTAGAGCTCCGTGTGGCCCTTCTGGCGTCCGAAGCCCTTCACTTCCGTCACCGTCATCCCGGCAATACCGATCTCCTGCAGGGCATCGCGCACATCATCGAGTTTGAACGGCTTCACAATCGCTTCGATCTTCTTCATGACTTCTCCTGCAAACAGTGCGGATTCCAGGCGTGGAACCCATTGCTGATAGGGTAGCGGCGGTCCTTGCCAAAGGCCAGAGGGCTGATACGCACCCCCGGCGCCGCTTGGCGCCGCTTGTACTCGGCGCGGTCGACGAGGCGCAGGGTCTGTTCGACGAGGGCGGCAGGGAAACCCTGCGCCAGCAAGTCCTCGCGCCCGGCGCCCTCCTCCACGTAGGCCTGGATGATAGCATCGAGCAGCTCGTAGGGCGGTAGACTGTCCTGATCGGTCTGGCCGGGGGCCAATTCGGCGGAGGGTGCGCGCTCGAGAACGCGCTGCGGAATTACCGCGCCCAGGCGATTGCGATAGCGGGCCAGCGCGTAGACCAGCATCTTTGGGCAGTCTTTGATCAGGGCAAAGCCGCCAGCCATATCGCCGTAGAGGGTGGCATAGCCCACCGCCATCTCGCTCTTGTTGCCGGTGCTGATGAGAAGATGGCCGAATTTATTGGAGTACGCCATGAGCAGGCTACCGCGAATCCGCGCCTGTAAATTTTCTTCGGTGACGTCGGCGGCGCGCCCGGCAAAGAGGGGTGCCAGGGTTTGCAAGTAATTCTGGAAGAGTCCATCGATGGGGACGATGTCGTAACCTACCCCCAAGGCTTCGGCCTCGGCGCGAGCATCCTCAATGCTCATGGCGGCGGTGTAACGCGACGGCAAAATGAGGGCATGGACCCGCTCCGCGCCGAGGGCGTCGGCGGCAATGGCCAGGGTCAGGGCGCTGTCGATACCGCCCGAGAGACCAAGCACGGCACCACAAAAACCATTCTTTTGCACATAGTCGCGCAGGCCAAGCTCAAGGGCTGCGTAAGTCTCGGCAACGGGCTCCGGTTCTGGGATCAGGGTCGGACTGCGCCAGCGGATTGTGCCAGCTTCCGTCTCGGCGTCGAGGTAGAGCAGAGTCTCTGCAAAGGCAGGCGCCCGGGCAAAAATCCTGCCTTGGGCGTCGACGGCGCAGGAGCGGCCATCAAAAACCAGCTCATCCTGCCCACCTACGAGGTTCGCATAGAAAATCGCCACCCCGGAGGCCTCGGCCCGCTGCCGCAGGAGCGCCTCGCGCTCCGCCTGTTTGCCACGATGAAAGGGCGAGGCATTGAGGACCAAGACCGCATCGGCACTGGCGGCAGAGGCCAAGAGGGGTAGCTCTGCACACCAGAGATCCTCGCAAATGCGCAGGGCCAAGCGCAGGCCAGAAACATCGATGACCACATCGCTGCTGCCCGGATGAAAGTAGCGCTTCTCGTCAAAGACCCGGTAGTTGGGCAAGCAGTGCTTGGCATAGCTCGCCTCGACTCGACCATTGCGCAGCAAACTTGCCGCATTGAAGAGGAAACCATCGTCTCGCCGGGGATGACCGAGCACGAGCGGCAGCGGGGTTTGCTGAGCCAAATCGGCAAGGGCCTGATCGACGCAATCGAGAAAATCCCGCCGCAACAGAAGGTCTTCCGGTGGATAGCCGGTGAGGACCAATTCTGGTGCCGCCAATAAGTCTGCCCCTGCCGCCTCGGCCGCCCGCGCCGCAGCAAGAATCTTGGCCGCATTGCCGGCAATGTCCCCAACCCGCGGGTTGCTTTGGGCAAGGGCGATGCGCACGGCTCAGTTACCGAGCAGGGCGGCGGCCTGACTGCCCAGCTCCGCGGGCGAAGACACGCAATGCACCCCGGCAGCGCGCAAGACCTCATACTTTGCCGCGGCCGTCCCGGCGCCGCCGTCGATGATCGCACCTGCATGGCCCATGCGCTTGCCCTTGGGCGCCGTCGAACCGGCAATGAAGGCCACCACCGGCTTATGGACGGAGCTGGCAATATACGCTGCCGCCTCTTCTTCGAGGCGACCGCCGATCTCCCCGACCATGATGATCAACTCCGTCTGCGGGTCCTCCTCAAAGAGGCGCAGAATCGAAATGAAATCGAGACCGATGATGGGATCGCCGCCAATTCCCACACAACTGCTCTGCCCCAGGCCCAGGCGCGTGGTCTGCTCGACGGCCTCATAGGTCAGGGTGCCGGAGCGGGAAACGATGCCGACGCGCCCAGGTAAATGGATCTTGCCGGGCATGATGCCGATCTTGGCCTGCCCGGGGGTGATGATGCCCGGACAGTTGGGGCCGATGAGGCGCACCTGCGGACGGGTGGCGAGGTATTGCTTGACGAGGAGCATGTCGTAGACCGGAATGCCCTCGGTGATGCAGACGATGAGCTCGATGCCCGCCGCTGCCGCCTCGATGATGGCGTCGGCCGCAAAGGGGGAAGGCACATAGATGACGCTGGCCTCCGCCCCCGTCTTTGCCACCGCCTCGGCTACCGTGTCAAAAACCGGCAGGCCCAGATGCTCGCTACCGCCCTTTCCGGGAGTGACTCCACCCACCATGCGCGTGCCGTAGGCGATTGCCTGCTCGGAATGGAAGGTACCTTGCTTGCCGGTAAAGCCTTGGCAGATGACCTTGGTGTCGCGGGAAAGAAGAATGCTCATGGCTCGATTCCGAATTCAGTAGGGGATAACGGCAGGCTCAAGCCTGGGCCGCCTGGACCGCCTTGCGCGCCGCGTCGGTAAGGCCTTCGGCGGTGATCATGCGCAGGCCGCTTTGCGCCAGCATGGCCATACCCTCCTCGCGTTTGGTACCTTCCAGGCGCACCACCACCGGCAAGTGGATACCGACCTCGTTGGCCGCCTGGATGATGCCTTGGGCAAGCAGATCGCAGCGAGTGATGCCGCCAAAGATATTGACCAGAATCGCCTTTACCCGCTGATCCGAGAGGATGAGTTTGAAGGCCTGGGTGACCTTGTCGGCCGCCGCGCCACCGCCCACATCGAGAAAATTGGCGGGTTCGCCACCGTGCAGTTTGATCAGATCCATGGTCGCCATGGCCAAACCAGCGCCATTGACCATGCAGCCAATATTACCGTCGAGGGAGATGTAATTGAGCCCGAATTGTCGCGCCGTGATTTCCCGCGGGTCCTGCTGGGTGGA
>DDOU01000021.1:4125-4614 GCA_002341825.1 Candidatus Igneacidithiobacillus taiwanensis
TACCAGGGGGTTGATCTCGACCATCTGTGCATCGAGCCGCAAGGCCAGTCGGTGCATCCCCTGCATGACTTTGACTAGCTGCTGCACCGCCGCCGCCCCAAGACCCCAGGCAAAACCGAGGTCGCGGGCATGGTAGGGCAAAAACCCTATGCCGGGGTCGAGGACGATGCGCTGAATGGCCTCCGGCCGCTCGGCAGCGAGGGTCTCGATCTCCATACCCCCCTCTGCCGAAGCGATGTAGGTGAGGCGTGCCGCCGAGCGATCGACAAGCAGGGCAAGGTAGAATTCCTTGGCAATCTCACTCGGCTCCTCGATCAAGAGAGCCGCCACATGCTGCCCCTCGGGCCCCGTCTGCGCCGTCACCAAGCGCTTGCCCAGCAAAGACTGCGCCGCCGCCTCGACAGCGGCCATACTCTGCACCCGCAGTACCCCGCCGGCCTTGCCCCGACCACCGGCATGCACCTGAGCCTTGATTACCCAATCCCGCCC
>DDOU01000021.1:4712-8460 GCA_002341825.1 Candidatus Igneacidithiobacillus taiwanensis
GTGCTATGCCTCTATGCGGCGCAAGAGCGCGGCGGTGAAATCGCGGGTGGAAAGCCCTTCGCGGCCCAGCAAACTGGCAAGGTCGCCGGTAACCTCACCAGCGGCAATACAGGCGTCCATCGCGGCGGTGACCGCCGCTGCCGCCTCCTGCCAACCAATATGCTCGAGTAACATGACTCCCGAGAGGATGAGGGAGCTCGGGTTCGCCTTGCCCTGCCCGGCGATGTCGGGCGCCGTGCCATGGGTGGCCTCGAAGATAGCATGGGTATCGGAAAGGTTGGCCCCCGGCGCCATACCAATACCTCCCACCTCCGCCGCCAAGGCGTCGGAAATGTAGTCGCCGTTGAGGTTGAGGGTGGCAACGACGTCATAGTCCTGGGGCCGCAAGAGGATCTGCTGCAGAAAATTATCGGCGATGACATCCTTGATGATGAGCTTGCCGCTCTCGACTGCCGCCTTTTCTGCCGCGGCCGCTGCGGCCTTACCCTCGGCCTTGGCAATGGCCACTTTCTGCCGCCAAGTAAAAACCTGCTCGGCAAATTCCTGCTCCGCCAAGGCATAGCCCCAATCGCGAAAGCCCCCCTCGGTAAACTTCATGATGTTGCCCTTGTGCACCAGGGTCACCGAGCGGCGTCCCTGCGCCAGGGCATAGGCAATGGCGCGTCGGATCAGGCGTTCGGAGCCCTCCCGGGACACGGGCTTGATGCCGATGGCAGAACTCGCCGGGAAACGGATCTTCTTGACCCCCATTTCGTTCTGCAAAAAGGCGATCAGACGCTCCACTTCTGGGCTACCCGCGGGCCATTCGATGCCGGCGTAGATGTCTTCCGAATTCTCGCGAAAGATGACCATATCGACATCCTCCGGCCGCTTCATCGGGCTCGGGGTGCCGGGAAAATAACGCACCGGCCGCTGGCAGACATAGAGATCGAGATCCTGACGCAGAGCGACATTGAGGCTGCGGATACCGCCACCCACCGGGGTTTCCAGCGGCCCCTTGATAGCGACATGGTAGTGCTGAATGGCGGCCATGGTCTCCTCCGGCAGGTAGACGCCGGCGCCAAACTTGGCCACCGCCTTCTGCCCGGCATAGAGCTCCTGCCAAACGATTTGCCGCTCACCGCCATAGGCCTTGGCGACGGCAGCATCGAGGACCGCCTGCATGGCCGGGGTAACGTCAACACCAATCCCGTCCCCTTCGATGAAAGGAATGACCGGCCGCTTAGGAACGACGATCTTACCGTTTTCGTACTGAATCGCGCTGCCACTCATGCCGTCTTCTCCAATTGCTCGCTGGCCCAAGACAGGGCACCGCCCTTGCGGATGAGTTCCAGATCGCGCTCGCTGGCCAGTTGCGCCTGCACGGCAATCTCGAGATTCTGGCTCAAATCGCGCAAGGTAAGGGTCTTACCGAGGGCAAGGGTACTGATGTCGAGAAGCAGCTCATCCCCGGCCTGGATCTTTTCGTAATCCGCCGGATCGACAAAGGTCAGAGGCAGAATACCGAAATTGATCAGGTTGGCGAGGTGGATACGGGCAAAGGACTGGACCAGCACCGCCTTGACCCCCAGGTAGCGCGGCGCCAGAGCGGCATGCTCGCGGCTCGAGCCCTGTCCGTAATTTTTACCCGCCACAATGAAGCCGCCGCCGGCACTCTTGGCCCGACTGGGGAAGCTTTCATCGACCACGTGGAAGACGTATTCGGAGATCGCCGGTAGATTGGAGCGCAAAGGGAGGACCTTGGCGCCGGCGGGCATGATGTGGTCGGTGGTGATGTCGTCGCCCAGGCGGATGAGCACTGAACCACGAATTTCTGCCGGCGCAGCACTATTGACGGGCAGTTTGGCGATGTTGGGGCCGCGTAGCACCTCCACCTTTTCCGGTGCCGCTGCCGGGGCGATGATCATGCGGTCATCAACCAGGAACTGCGGCGGTAGATCGACCTGAATCGGTGCCAAGCCGAGATCACGCGGGTCGGTGATGACCCCGGTCAGGGCACAGGCAGCACAGGTTTCTGGGCTCGCGAGGTAGACCGCCGCCGTCTTGGTGCCGGAGCGGCCGTAGAAATTGCGGTTGAAGGAGCGGATGGACACCCCCTCACTCGGCGGCGCAAAGCCCATTCCAATGCACGGGCCACAAGCGGACTCGAGGATGCGGGCACCAGCGGCAATGAAGTTCAGCAGTCCCCCATCCCGGGTAACCATCTCCATTACCTGTCGCGAGCCCGGGGAGATTCCCAGGCTGACTCCCTCCGCGACCACCCGCCCCTCGAGCATCATCGCCACCGTCATCAAATCGGTGTAGGAGGAATTGGTGCAGGAACCGATGGCGACTTGCGCCACCGGCGTGCCGGCTACCTCGCGCACGGTTTTGACGTTGTCTGGACTATGCGGACAGGCGATCAAGGGTTCGAGGCGGTCGAGATCGATTTCGAGCACTTCGTCATAGCTGGCATCGGGATCGGCCACCCACTCCGACCAGTCCGNNTCTCGCCCTTGCGCCGCCAAATAGGCGCGGGTGACGGCATCGCTCGGGAAAACGCTGGTGGTGGCACCTAGCTCTGCGCCCATATTGGTGATGGTCGAGCGGGCGGGCACCGAGAGGCCGGCAACACCGGGGCCAAAATATTCAAAGACCTTACCAACACCGCCTTTGACCGTCTTACGCCGCAGGACTTCGAGAATGATGTCCTTGGCGCTGACGAAGGGCTGCAGTGTGCCGGTCAGCTTGACACCCACCACTTCCGGCATGTTCAGGTTGAAGGCCAGGCCACCCATGGCAAGGGCAATGTCGAGGCCACCGGCGCCAATGGCCAACATCCCTGCCCCGCCAGAGGTGGGGGTGTGGGAATCGGAACCCAGCAGGGTACGGCCGGGCTTGGAGAAGCGCTCGAGATGGACTTGGTGGCAGATGCCGTTGCCGGGACGGGAAAAATGGATCCCGTACTTGGCGGCGAAGGTCTGCAAAAAACGATGATCGTCGGCATTCTCAAAGCCCGACTGCAGCATATTGTGGTCGACGTACGATACCGAGAGTTCGGTGCGCACCTTGGGGATGCCGAGGGCCTCGAACTGCAGATAGGCCATGGTACCCGTGGCATCCTGGGTCAGGGTCTGGTCGATTCGGATGGAGATGGGGCTGCCGGCGCGTAGCTCGCCACTCACGAGATGAGCGGCGATGATCTTTTGCGTGACATTCTGGGCCATGATGATTCTCCTATGCGCGGCAGCGATCCATAAGAAAGGATAATGACAAAAGCCGCCGCGTACGCCAAGGGGTAGCCTAGAGCCAAGACTGGGCGTACTGCAGACGCTGCAGGGTTTCTGTCCGTCCGAGCACCGCCAGGGTCTGGTCGAGGGGGGGCGAAACGGCGCAACCGGCCACCGCCACCCGCAACGGCTGCGCGACCTTACCCAGCTTGCCCTCGGCATGCGCCTGCGCCAGCGTCTGCAGGGCTTGATGCAGGTCGGCCACGGTCCAATCGGTCAAAGCGGCGAAGGCCGCCGCCGCCGCCGCGAGCAGGGGTCCATTGCCGCGCAGGTGTTTGTCGAGATCCTTCTCCTCAGCCTGCTGTGGTGCCCGATAAAACATTTTTGCGGCCGCTGCCATTTCGACCAGGGTCTTGGCCCGTTCGCGCAGGAGCGGTACCACTGCTGCCAGGGCCGGACCAGCCTCAATAGCCGTCGCGTCGACCCCCGCCGCAAGGAGATAGGGATGCAGCCGTTGCGCCAAGTCCTCCGTCGACAAT
>DDOU01000021.1:8606-9067 GCA_002341825.1 Candidatus Igneacidithiobacillus taiwanensis
AGAAAGCCTTCCTCGCGATACTCGAGCACGCTCACCGCACCATGGCGCTTGGAGAGCTTTTGCTTGTCGGGCCCGAGAATCATCGGCACGTGGGCGTACTGCGGCGGGGTGGCACCCAGGGCGCGGAGGATCTGCATCTGCCGCGGTGTGTTGTTGAGATGGTCATCACCGCGAATGACTTGGGTGATACCCATATCCCAGTCGTCGACGACGACACAGAAATTATAGGTGGGCGTCCCATCGGAACGGGCAATGATGAGGTCGTCGAGCTCCTGATTTTGAAAGCGCACCGTACCATGCACGAGGTCTTCGACCACTGTTTCGCCCTCGTCGGGGCTGCGGAAACGAATCACCGGCTGGATGCCCGGCCGAGGCTCGTGGCGATGGCGACAGCGGCCATCGTAGCGCGGCTTTTCGCCGCGCGCGCGCTGCTCCTCGCGCATCTGCTCGACTTCTTCCTT
>DDOU01000031.1:0-163 GCA_002341825.1 Candidatus Igneacidithiobacillus taiwanensis
CCAGCGCAGCCGCAGATGATGGCATCTGGGCCGCAAGTCTATCCACCAATGCCGCAACCAGCCTACGGCCCAGCGCCGCAGGGCCCCTACCCGCCACTGCCGGAGATGGGTGGCCCCCGCGGACCCTACGGCATGCCGCCGGCCTATGGGCCACAGCCCGGTG
>DDOU01000031.1:367-2590 GCA_002341825.1 Candidatus Igneacidithiobacillus taiwanensis
CCCTATCCGCCGCTGCCCGAGATGCGCGGGAATCCGGCCATGCCACCCATGCCCTATGGAGCCCCGGCTGCCTACGGTCCTGGCCGCCCGCCCATGGGTCCCGGCCCCTATGCACCGCCACCTTGGGCGAGCGGCCCCTGGGGGCCTAGATGATTTTGCCAAGGGACATCTAGTCGTCCCGTTGTAACGAGAGGTAGGTGATCATGAAAAAGACGAGATTGGCCGTTGCTACCTTACTGACTTTGGCGTTACCGGCAACCGCCTTCGCTTGGGGGCCCTGGGGCGGAGGAAATCCTTGGTCGGGATGGAGCCCTTGGGGCGGGAGCGGGTACAGCAACCCCTGGGACGGCAATGCCGGACCCTGGGGTGGTTACGGCGGCCCCGGCGAGGGTAGTTTCGGCCCGTGGAGCATGGGCAGCTTCCGTATGCAATTTCCCCACGGCGGCCCCATGAATTTCTCTGGCGGCCCCTGGAACGGCTGGGGACAACCCTGGTCTGGATGGGGCGGCGGCACCCCGTGGACTGGATGGGGCGGCGGAATGCCTTGGTCCGGGTGGGGCACCCCCTGGAGTGGCGCCATGCCTTGGGGCGGTAGCCCCTGGTCCGGTTGGGGAAGTCCCATGTCGCCCTGGGGGCCGATGTCTCCCATGGGCTGGTGGTAACTGGAGGTGAAAATCATGTCGAGCAAAAAATCACGTCGTGCTGCCACTCTACTTGCCCTTGCAGCACTGACTGCCCTGGCAAGTAGCTCCGCTCTTGCTTGGGGGCCTTGGGGTGGATGGGGCCCCATGGAGAATGCTGCTGGACCCTTTTCGGGCTGGGGTGGACCATTTTCCGGTAGCATGGGGCCCTGGAGTATGGGCAGCATGCATATTCAGCGCCCAAGCGGCGGGCCCATGACCTTTAGCACCGGTACCTACGGCGCCTACAGCGGCCCCTATGAGGGATATTACGGTGGTGCCGATGCTGGACCCGCAGGCTACTATGCGCCGCCCGCCGCCTACCCCGCACCGGGCCCTGCGTATCCGCCGGAGGGCGCTTATTATGGCTATCCAACCGGCGTAGCAGCCCCGCAAGTTGCGGCGCAACCCGTGCCTCCGCCACCCGCAGCCAACCCGCCTCTGGACGTGCCGCCCCCTCCGGGACCTTTTGCACCATGACGGCAACACCACAAACCCGGCAGGAGTCCTGATATGCGAACCTTTCTGGCGCGCCTGATTTTTCTGATTCTTTTGGTGGCGATTGTGCTCTTGGGCATTGCCGCCATCCAACATCCTCATTCCTGGCAAGAGGACTGGCAAAATGTGCGCGCTTACTTTGTACGCCATTGGGCGGAATGGCGTGGTGAGGCTGCCAAGCCCGCCGAGGCAAAGGCAGCTGCTGAGCCAAAACCGGCAACAAGCACCCCTCTCCCTCCCCTCATGGCGGCAAGCCCGAGCTATGTGCCACCCACTCCCTTGGGCGCGGAAACCCGCCTCAATGATCGCCAACTCACTCTGCTCATGGCTGCAAGGCAAGCCTTTTGGATGCGCGATTACCCGGTAGCCATTGGCGATTACCAGGCCTTGATTAACGCACGGCCCGATCGAGCTGCACTCTACGGCGAGCTGGGAAATGTGCTCTGGGCTGCGGGGCAGAGGATTGCCGCCGCCAATGCCTACGGCCATGCTGGAAAACTGCTATTGCAGCAAGGACGCTATGCCCAAGCGGCGGCGCTGATTCCCATCCTCACCCGGCTGAATCCCGAGGCCGCCACGCAATTACAAGCGGAGTTGGCAAGATGACCATAAGAAGCGTAGCTGTGTCAGTACCCAGGCGGATTTTCATGACCACCATGGTCATGGCTCTTGCCATCGGCAATTGCTCGCTTGCCAGTGCAGCGGAGGCAAGCAAGACAACACCAAAAAAGCCGGAAACCAAGACCGCGCCAGCGGCGCACAAAGCGAGCAAAGCCCAGCAAGCGCCCAAAAAGGCGCCAGTAAAAGTAGCACCCAAAGAGCAAAGTAGTGCGGTGAATGATCTTGCCAATCAGGCGCGAGCGGACTTCTGGCACGGAGATATCGCTGGTGCCATTACGGCTTACCAAAAATTGATCAAGGAACATCCACAGCCGAGTTGGTACGGAGAGCTGGGTAATTTGTACTACCAAACCGGTCAGCCCCAGCTTGCTGCGGAAAATTACTACTTGGCGGCCAAGGCGTTGATTGCCAAGGGCCGCCCTCT
>DDOU01000031.1:2632-5703 GCA_002341825.1 Candidatus Igneacidithiobacillus taiwanensis
GCAGTCTCAACCCAAGGAAAAGCGTAAATGAGCCAAAACACCCAGCCGTCCCCCGCGGATCATCACAACCTCGCCGGACTCTCCGATCGCCAACTGCGTCTGATCGTCTTTGCTGGCCTGACCGCTTTTTTGGTGTTGGCCGCCTATGAATTCTATTTGGCGGTGGAAATGAGCCACGATCTGCGCGCCATGACGAAACAAGTCCAGGCCCTCAGCCCCAATGTGCAGCGCAATATGGATAGCATGGCCGGCGATATGCGTCGTATGACGGCATCTACCAACTATATGGCACAGGCAACCGGGCAAATGCAGGCGGATTTTTGGAGTTTGAATAAGAATGTCTCGCCGCCCTTCTCCTTCTTTGCAGGAATGGTTCCCTGGGCCGGAGAAAATAGCGCCTATGCCGGGCCTTCACGTCCTTTGCCATTGCCACCCAGCCAGGGCTATGCTCAGCCCTATGGTGCCCCGCCTGCCTATCCTGGGCCGGACTATGCTGGTCCGTACGGATATCCACAGGGTGGAGGCGTGCCGCCGCAGGAGAACCAATGACCGACCTCGACAGCAAAACTCGGGACATCCTCTCAGCAGTCATGCCGCAGCTGATCGACAACATCCCTTTCGGCATGATGATTGCCGACCAGCAAGGCAATATCCTGTACTTCAATCCGGTGGCAGACCAATTTTTGGGGATCCAGCAAGCCACCCAACTGCGTGAGATTCCGCATTTACAATTGCAGAAGGAAATCGTGCGGGCCGCTATCTCTGCCGGTCATGAGGATGCGGTCAGCCGACCGGCGGAAAGCTGTATCAGTTGGGACCGGGTCGTCACCCACAACAATGAAACCCGCATTCTCGCCATGCGCACGCGGATGGTCAGGCAACGCGACAAAAAATACCGGGTGTTTTTTATTGAGGATGTAACCACCCTGCGGCAGGCCGAACGCAGCCTCTCGGGCGAGGCGCGGGCGGGAATCCACAGTCGCGATCCGCAAATGCTGCGGGCGATCGAGTTGATCGAGCAGGTGGCAGGCAGTGACGCCAGCGTTCTCATCCAGGGCGAATCGGGTACCGGCAAGGGCATGCTCGCCCGCCTGCTTCACGACAGCAGTCAGCGCGCGCGCAAGCCCTTGGTCGAGGTCAATTGCGCCGCCATCCCCGAAAATCTCTGGGAAGCAGAGTTCTTTGGTGCCGCCAAGGGTGCCTACACTGGCGCCGTGGGCGACCGCATCGGCCGCTTTGCCGCCGCCGATGGGGGTACCTTGTTTCTTGATGAGATCAGCGAACTGAGCAAACCGCATCAGGCAAAATTACTCAAGGTATTGGAAGAGCAAAGCTTTGAGCCCATCGGTTCGATGAAAACCCGCAAGGTAGACGTGCGAGTGGTAGCGGCAACCAATCAGGGACTGAAAGCAGCAGTCGAGCGCGGCGACTTTCGTGCCGATCTGTTCTATCGCCTCAACGTGATTCCGGTGAACGTGCCGCCGCTACGGGAGCGCCGTTCGGACATCATCCTCTTGGCAGAGTACTTCCTTGCCAAATTTGGTGGCCGCAACGCACGCAAGTTGGGTTCCCAGGTCAAACATCTCCTCCTCGACTACCCCTGGCCGGGCAATGTGCGCGAACTGCGCAATATCATGGAATATACCAGCATCTGCGCCAACGGCCCGGAAGTAGAGCTGGCCGACCTGCCCCAGGACTTTGTCGAGCGGGTACAAAAGCGCCAGACCAGTAACGAGGGCGCTGCGTTGGAACAATCAGAGGAAGAGCGGGATGCCCTCGTCAATCTCCTACAAAAACACGCCAACAACCGTAGTGCGGTGGCACGCGAATTGGGAATCGATCGGGTGACCCTCTGGCGGCGCATGACCCGCCTGGGTCTGAGCAATGTGAGTGAGGTTTGATAGCGGCCTAGCGGTTGGCGTAGAGTGGGCAAGTTGTAATAAGACGCGGAGAATGCACGATGCACAATACGACAAAAATTGGTTTGGCTTCCCTTTTTGCCCTTAGCCTGGGCAGTCTTCCCCTTCCGGGCGAAGCCATGACGACTGCAGCACCGATGAACGGTCAACAACAAATTGCCCAAGGCGCTATGCACGAGGGCAATTGCTCACGGATGATGGGTGAAGGGAATTGCTCCCGCAGCAAAGCCAAGATGAGCGAGGCGCACTGCACCAGCAAGGCAGATATTCGCGCCCACGGTGGTAAATGCGGCAAAAGCTACATGGAAAAGAAAGGGATGTAAGATTCACGTGAGTACCTGGGGTCTGGGGCTGCGGCGGGAGTTCTTGCCGCAGTTTGCCGAAGCGGCGGCGGAGCTTCCCGTCGACTTTGTCGAGATCGCCCCCGAAAACTGGTTTGCTTTTGGCGGGGCCCCGGCTCGCGATCTAGCCCGCGTGCTTGAGCAAAAGTCGCTGTTTTGCCATGGGCTTTCCCTATCCATTGCCGGACCGGCACCCCTCGACTGGGATTTTCTGCGCACGCTGCGCAGCTTTTTGCAGGAGCACGGCGCCGTCGTGTATAGCGAACATCTCTCCTACTGCGCCGACGCCCAGGGCTACTTACATGATTTGCTCCCCATTCCCTTTCATGCGCAAAGCCTGGCTTGGACGGTAGATCGTATCGAACAAGTACAGGATTTTCTTGGCCACCCCTTGGTCTTGGAAAATACTGCCTATTACGGGCAATTTCCCGAATCGACCATGAGCGAGCTCGATTTCCTCCTCGCGGTTTTGGCGCAAAGCGGCTGCGAGTTACTGCTGGATCTCAACAATCTCTTCGTCAATAGCCGCAATCATGGCTATCTTGCCGAAGAATTCCTGGCCGCTCTGCCCGCCGAAAAAATCCGCTACTATCATGTTGCCGGCCATTACCAGCACCCCGCAGGTTGGCTAATCGATACCCACGACTCCGGGGTCAGCACCGAGGTTGGCGATCTGCTGCGCCAAGCCCAGCAACGATTTGGCTCACGCCCAACGCTTTTGGAGTGGGACAACGACATCCCGCCCCTCGACACCCTACTGGCTGAGCTAGAGCAGCTGCGCAATGCAAGCATCGCCTGACTACCCCGCACG
>DDOU01000031.1:5746-6832 GCA_002341825.1 Candidatus Igneacidithiobacillus taiwanensis
ACAGAAATCTTTGTCCTCTATCGCGAGATGATGCGGGCGAGCTTTGCTGCGAGTCTGGAGGACGCCTTTCCCCAGAGCAAGGCCCTGATCCCTCTCCAAGACTGGGAAGCGTTGGTGGATGACTTTCTTGCTCGTGGCTCCTGCCCGAGCCCAAGCTTTCATCAGGTTCCGGATGCTTTTCTTGCCTTTGTGCTAGAGCAGATAGACAAGCATGCGGAGCTACCGGAATATCTGCCCGCCTCGCTGCATTGGGAATGGTTGACCCTGACCCTGGCGATCAGCACGGCGCCCTTGGCGGAGGCTCACGAAGAGGCGTTACCGGACGCGTGCCTGCAGCTTGCCGCCGCGGTGCGCCTGCAACACTACCCGTATGCCGTGCATCTTGGCACCGCGCCGCCGGCACCGCGCGATTGTTATCTACTCATATTCCGCGACTGCAGTGGCGCAGTATGTACTCGCGAACTCGGCATTCCGGAAGCGCGCCTGGCCGCCGCCCTCGCCGCTGCGCCGCTCTTTGCGGCACAAGCCCACGCCGCCGCATTCCCGCACAACGAGTACGCTCCAGCGTGGACGCAGGCTTGTTTGGCCGACTGGTGGCGGGAAGGGATTCTCGCATCAGGAACCTGACTGCGGCTTGGCCATCTCCGCCTTGAGGCGAGCGAGATCCGCATCGACCCCACTCTGCTCGCGCAGCTGTGCCATGTCTTTGTCGGTACGACTACGGTGATCGAGGGGATCATCGATCGCGCCGGAATCCATGAGCGATTCCAACGCCTCGGCCTTGCTCTGGGACTGTGCGACGCGATCCTGTACCCGCTGCATCGCTTCGCCGGCATCGTTCATTCCCTTGCCGAGTCCCGACAGAGAGTTTTCAGCCTCGATCTCCGCCTGGGAGGCTGCCAATTCCCCCTTCATCACTTCTTTCTGGGTGCGGAAGGCTTCGATGCGATCCTGCAGCTTGGTCTCAAAATCCGTGAGCTTGGCCACCTGTGCGGCAATTTTGTCGTGGGCATCTTGCAAGGACTGCAACTTGGCCAGAGCCGCCTGTTTTTGTGCCAACTCTGCCTTGGCGAGATCCTCGCGATT
>DDOU01000005.1:0-2459 GCA_002341825.1 Candidatus Igneacidithiobacillus taiwanensis
TGCGGCAGAGCGTTTGATGCAGAAGCTCTATCAGGCCTTTGCGCGAATTCAGCAGCTTGCCGCAGTAGCCGAGGAAGGTATCGCGCAATATCTCGCTACCGGAACCGTTGGCGACAGCGCAAAAGACTTGCCGGAGTCGCCCATCGCCCTGCTGCGTTTGTGGTCGCAACGGGCGAGCAGTGGTCAGGAACTGGCGGCGCAAACCGTGTGGGCGGCCCGTCGAAAGGCGCCAGAATGGAACCCAGGCCTCTTTGCCGATCCGCGCTTTCGGGCGACCTTTCTGCAAGCCATCGTCGACCCCCCACGCGCCCAGCGCGTACTCAACGCTTTGCATCGTGCGGAATTGCTTGGTCGAGTGCTACCCGCCTTTCAGCGCATCAGTGGCCTCATCCAGCACGATCTGTTTCATGTCTACACCGTCGATCAACATACCCTGTTTCTGGTAGAACAACTTGCCGAACTCTGGCAGGATGAGAAAACACCGTCGATTCGGCGGGCTTGGCAGGAAATCGATCAACCCGCGTATCTCATTCTTGCAGGACTCTTTCATGACATCGGCAAAGGGCGCGGCGGCGATCATTCGCGCATCGGCGCCCGCGAGTGGCGGCGGTTTGCGCGTCGGTTGCAGTTGCCGGAGAGCGAGCGCAATTTGGTCGGCTGGCTGGTGGAGGAGCATTTGCAGATGTCGTCGACTTCCCAGCGCCGCGACCTCGACGACCCGGAAACCATCCGCCAATTCGCCCAGGTAGTTGGCACCCGCAAGCGTTTGGCACACTTGTTTTTGCTTACCGTTGCGGACATGCGCGCCACCAACCCCGAGCTCTGGAACAGTTGGAAAGCCAGCCTGCTCTTCAAGCTATATGATAGCGTCGATCGATTTCTCGCTTTTGGGACCCCGGCTGATGACCGTCTTACGGCGGCGCGCCAACGCATTGCTGAACTGGGTGCTGCCTTCTCCCCCACCGAGCGCGAAATCTTGGAACGCCTTTGGCGGGCGCTGCCGGCCGGCTATTTTTTGCGCTATGACCGCGAAGAGCTGCTCTGGCAGGGGCGGGAGATCGTACAACGCGAGGAAGATTATCGTGTTGCCATTCGCGCGCATCCCTTGCAGGGCGAGCAGATCTTTCTTTTTGGCCCGGATCGTGGTGGGCTCTTTCAGGACATTGCCGGGGTGCTCGACCGCCACTCCCTGAGTGTTCTCGACGCCCGCATCGATACTAGTGACAACGGTCTGGCCCTAGATACCTTTCATGTACTCGACAACACCCGGGCCTTTCACCGCAGTAGTCGCGCGCATGCCGAACTCGCGGCAGAGCTGCACGCCATGCTCAACCAAGGGGTACAGAAAGCGCCGCGTTTTGGTCTCCGCCATCGCGACGCACGCCATCGTTTTTTTGCCGCCGTTCCCCTCCTGCTGCGCCTCGATAACGATGCGCTCCTCGACGACACCTTGCTGGAGATCCACAGCGCCGACCAAATGGGCCTGCTCTACCTCGTTGGCTCCGTGCTTGCTAGTCTGGGTTTTAGCGTCGTTGGCGCCAAGGTGTCCACCTTTGGCGAACGAGTCGAGGATACTTTTTTCATTCGCAACAGTCGCGGCGAAAAACTCCGTCGGCGCGAGCGCCAATTACTGTGTCAGACCTTGGAAGAAAAATTACAAACACTACTTCCCTCCGGTACTTCCAAATGCCACTGAAAAATCTCTTTCTCCCCCCTCCTCAACGTCTTGGCGATCGCTGCTTGGGACTAGCCGGAATGCTGCGCGCGGCGCAGCAGGTGCAAGAGGCGGCGCGCCGCGGCCGCAGCGACAATCATCTGCTGCTCCTCAGTGTGCAAAGTATTCTGGCCATCGATGCTCCGAACGCCCTCGCCGCTCTCGCCGGTCTGGAAGGACTACAAAGACCCTTGCAGCAGCTTTGCCCATTGCTTCAACGCGGCCCCACCCAGGCAGAAGAAGCCGAGCTCCTGCGTTATACCCTGTCCTTGGCCAAGCTCAGTGGCCGTCTGCTGGCTCACCCGGCTGCTTTGGATCGCTTGCAACGAGGCATCGAGCAGGCACACAGACAGATCGATCATTTTGGCGAACTCCTTCATCCCAGCGTGCTTGCGGGCCTGGCGGAAACCTATGCCGAAGGCATCGGCACTTTGTCGCCACGCATCATCGTAGCTGGTGAGAGCCGCTTCCTGACCCGCGACGAGGATACCAGCCGTATTCGCACCCTCCTCCTCGGGGGTATTCGCGCCGGGGTACTCTGGCGTCAGGCGGGGGGTAAAATCTGGACGACCTTGCTCGAACGCAATCGCCTATGTACCTGCAGCCAAGAATATCTGCGGCAATTGCCGATGGCGTCGGCCAATCGAAGCTGACGGCAGCCTCACGCCTTGGTCGCGGCAAAGGCGCAACGATCGTTGAGGGGGCAACTGCCACAGCGCGGCGTGCGCGGCCGGCAATAGTCCTT
>DDOU01000005.1:2565-3909 GCA_002341825.1 Candidatus Igneacidithiobacillus taiwanensis
GTGTAGGAATCGACCACCATCACCGGCAAATCCAAGGCATAGAGCAGGATGGAGTCGGCGGTTTCCTCGCCAACGCCATGCACCGCCAATAAGCGTGGCCGCAACACTGGCGCCGACAAGCCCTTGGCCAAGTTCTCCGGTTTTTCAGCGCATCCCTGGTCTACGAGGAATTGCACCAAGGCAAGCAAGCGCCGCGCCTTGATGCGAAAATAACCGGCAGGACGCAAACAGTCCTCCAAGACTGCGGCCTCTGCTGCCAAGATAGCCGGCGCCGTCAGCAAATTGGCAGCACGCAGGCGGGCAATGGCCTTTTCGACATTGGTCCACGCGGTATTCTGGGTGAGGATGGCGCCAACCATGACCTCGAAGGCCGAATCTGCCGGCCACCAGGGTTGCACCCCCCAGCACTCTGAGAGACGCTGGTAGAGCCAAGCCCAGTCGGCGGCAAATTCCACCGTCATCGCTGTGCTGTGTTCCTTCGTGCCGGCTGTCGCCCGGCTGCGCGGCCGTTGCTGGGTAGTGCGGATTTGGCGGCGGTATCCTGCCAGCCCACAGCGGCAAGCAAAGTCGCACGTTCTTCCTCGGGCAACTCTTCTACGTAGCCAACTTTTAGATGACGCGGCATTTCGATGGGGCCGTAGCGGACGCGAATCAGCCGACTCACGGCCAAATCGAGGGCCTGAAAGAGCCGCCGTACTTCGCGATTTCGCCCTTCTTCGAGGGTCACATTATACCAGTGATTGGCCCCTTCCCCGCCGGCATCCTCCACGCTCAGGAACTTTGCCGGCCCATCTTCCAGTTCGACGCCGGCAAGGAGTTGGGCAATTTGGGCATCGCTGAGCCGACCGAGCACGCGTACCGCATACTCTCGCTGTAATCCGGCGCTGGGGTGCATGAGGCGATTGGCGAGGTCTCCGTCGTTGGTCAACAGCAGCAGCCCTTCGGAGTTGAGATCCAAGCGCCCAATGGAAATCCAACGGCTGGCGCGCAAACGGGGTAAGCGGTCGAATACCGAAGGACGCCCCTCGGGATCGCGACGACTACAGATTTCTCCGGCCGGTTTGTGATAGCGCAGAATGCGCAGCCGACCCTGGGTCCAGGCAGGGATCCGTAAGGGCTTGCCGTCAATGAGGATCTGCGCCGACGGACCCACTCGATCCCCCAGCTTGGCGATCTGCCCATCGATCTGGACCCTACCATCGCTAATCCAGGTTTCGAGGGCACGGCGAGAACCCAAGCCATAACGCGCCAGTACTTTTTGCAGTTTTTCGTCCATTTGGCTGCCTCCCGGCAGTAAAAAATCGGCCCCACCACAGGGGTGAGGCCGATGCTACACAACAACGC
>DDOU01000118.1:0-3139 GCA_002341825.1 Candidatus Igneacidithiobacillus taiwanensis
GTAAGCACCTTTGGTGAGAGTCATGGACCGGCCATCGGCGCCGTTATCGATGGCTGCCCGCCGGGGCTACCCCTCAGCGCCGAAGACATCCAGCCCGAGCTCGATCGCCGTCGCCCGGGGCAATCGCGGCACACCACCCAGCGCCAGGAGGCCGACCAAGTCGAGATCCTTTCTGGCGTCTTCGAGGGGGTCACCACTGGCACCCCCATTGGCTTGCTCATCCGCAATACCGATCAACGTTCCCAGGATTACAGCAAGATCAAAGACAGCTTCCGTCCCGGCCATGCCGATTACACCTACCTGCAAAAGTACGGTTTGCGCGATTATCGCGGTGGCGGCCGCTCCTCGGCGCGCGAAACCGCCATGCGGGTGGCGGCAGGCGCCATTGCCCGTAAGTACCTACGGCTGCGCTTAGGTACGGAAATCCGTGCTTGGTTGGCGCAGATGGGGCCCATCCGTGCTACGGAATTCGACGTCGCCCAGATCGACGCCAATCCCTTCTTCTGTCCGGACGCCGCTGCGGCCGAGCGTATGGCCGAGTATCTCGACGAACTTCGCAAGGCTGGGGATTCGATCGGCGCGCGCGTCGATGTCCGTGTACAGGGCATGCCCGTGGGGCTGGGCGAGCCGGTTTTCGACCGCCTCGAGGCCGACGCCGCCAAGGCATTGATGAGCATCAATGCGGTCAAGGCAGTGGCGGTGGGCGACGGCTTTGCCGTAGTCGAGCAGCACGGTAGCGAACATGGCGATCCCCTCACCCCCAAAGGCTTTGCGAGCAACCATGCCGGTGGCGTGCTGGGCGGTATCTCCACCGGGCAAGACCTGTTTTTCTCGATTGCCGTCAAGCCGACCTCCAGTATCCGCATTCCTCGCCCAAGTATCGACCGTGAGGGGCAGGTAATCGACATCGTCACCACCGGCCGCCACGACCCCTGTGTCGGGATTCGTGCCGTGCCCATTGTCGAGGCCATGCTCGCCCTCACCCTGATGGATCACTACCTGCGTCACCGTGCCCAAAACGGCGACGTCGAGCCGCCTCTGGCCCCCATTCCCGGCCAATGCTGAAGGGCCGCTTCGAGGGCGAGGCCCTCGTTGCCTACTACTTCCTCTATTTTTGCGCTCTCGGGGCCTTTATGCCCTATTGGGGCCCTTGGCTGCAGGCGCGCGGGCAAGATGCCCTGGCCATTGGCATTCTTACGGCGGCGGTACAGTTCAGCAAGGTACTCGCCCCCAATGTCTGGGGTTGGCTCTTACATTATCTCCCGGCGCGGCGCCTGATCCCTGCCGCGGGCGTCGCGACCCTCCTAAGCTTTTCGCTGTTGTTTTTTGCCGGCGATCATTTCGCCCTTCTGCTGCTCGTTACCGTGCTCTTCGCCTTTTTTTGGGCCGCCGCCTTACCCCTCGTCGATACTTTCAGCATGGCTTGGGCAGAGCGCCACGGCAGGCGCTACGGACGTATTCGCCTTTGGGGATCCATCGGTTTTATTGCCCTTTCCTTAGGGATGGGGGCCTTGGTCGCCCGGTGGGGGCTGCAAAGTTTTCTCCCCACCATCACCCTTTTTTTGCTCTTCGTTGTTGTTGCTAGTCGCTACCTACCCCTGCAGGATCATCACCCGCAACAGGCGGCAGAGGGGCAGGGCACCTTCCTGCCTGCCCTGCGCGACTCGCGCCTCTGGTTTTTTCTCGCCGCCGGTATCCTCGAGCAAAGCAGTCATGGCGTCTACTACGCCTTTTATTCCATCTATGTGGAGCAGCATGGCCATGGCAGTTTGAGTGTTGGCGTGCTCTGGGCCCTGGCCGTCTGTGCCGAGGTATTGTTTTTTTGGTTTGGTGAGCGGGTGCTGGCTCGCTGGGGTATTGCCCTATGTTTCAGCTCGGCTTTTGTTCTTACGGCGCTGCGTTGGATGGTGATTGCCTGGTGGCCGGGTTTTGTTTGGATCGTCCTCGTGCAGACCCTCCATGCGGCGAGCTACGCCGCCTTTCATCTAGCCGCCATCCACTGGGTTTTTGCCCGCTTTTCTCCGGCCTTGCGCGCCCGCGGCATTGCCCTCTATGCGAGTCTGGTCTACGGCTTGGGCGGTGGCCTTGGCTCCTTGGCCGCCGGTTGGACTTGGAGTCATTGGGGGGGCAGTGGCGCTTTTCTAGCGGCAGGCATCGTTTCTGGCAGTGCTGCGCTACTGCTCTTTGGCATGTTCCGACCCGCCCGCTCTGGCCTTGAAAAGCCCGCCTGACATGCCCATCTGCTAGGCATCATCCGATAAAGGAGTCGCCAGATGCGCAGTGACAAACTCACCACAAAATTTCAACAGGCCCTGCAAGACGCGCAGAGCTTGGCCTTGGGCAATGATCAACAGCAGGTCGAGCCCATTCATCTTCTCATCGCCTTTTTGGACCAAGAAGGGGGTATTGCTCGCCCGGTACTGAGCAAGGCAGGCGTACGGGTGGATTCGCTACGCAATGCCCTTGGCCGTGCCCTCGCCAACCTGCCCAAGGTGGAGGGGCAACCCGGCGATGTGCAGTTTGGGCGGGATCTCGTCAATCTCCTCAACTTTGCCGACAAGCTCGCCCAAAAACGCGGCGACGGCTATATTTCGACCGAGCATTTTCTGCTTGCATTACTCGAAGATAAAGGCGAAGCAGGCCGTTTGCTCAAGGAAAATGGCGCCACCGCCAAGGATCTCGAGGCGGCGATTACGGCACTGCATGGCGGCGAAAAGATCAACGACCCCAACGCTGAAGAACAGCGTCAAGCCCTGGAAAAATACACTATCGACTACACCGAGCGCGCTGCCCAGGGCAAGCTCGACCCGGTAATTGGTCGCGACGACGAGATTCGCCGCACCATTCAAGTGCTGCTGCGGCGCAGCAAGAATAACCCCGTCCTCATCGGCGAGCCGGGGGTGGGAAAGACCGCCATCGTCGAGGGTCTGGCGCAGCGCATCGTCAACGGCGAGGTACCGGAATCCCTGCGTAACAAGCGTCTGCTCGGCCTCGACTTGGCCGCCTTGATTGCCGGCGCAAAATTTCGCGGCGAGTTCGAGGAACGCTTGAAGTCCCTCCTCAACGATCTCGCCAAGACCGAAGGGCAAGTGATCCTTTTCATTGACGAAATTCATACCTTGGTGGGGGCAGGCAAGGC
>DDOU01000118.1:3239-4537 GCA_002341825.1 Candidatus Igneacidithiobacillus taiwanensis
TTCCAGCGCGTTCTGGTCGACGAGCCCTCGGTGGAAGATACCATCGCCATCCTCCGCGGCCTCAAAGAGCGCTACGAAGTGCACCATGGAGTGCGCATCACCGACCCGGCCTTGGTTGCGGCAGCACAGCTTTCGCATCGCTACATCAGCGATCGCAACCTGCCCGATAAGGCCATCGACTTGGTCGACGAGGCAGCCTCGCGTATCAAAATGGAAATCGACTCCAAGCCCGAGGCCTTAGATGAACTCGAGCGGCGCTTGATTCAGCTCAACATCGAAAAAGTGGCGCTGGCAAAAGAAAAGGACGAAGCGAGTAAAAAGCGTCTGGAGACCCTGGAGCAGCAGATTACCGAGCTGAATCGTAAATACCAGGAGCTCGAGGAAATCTGGAAGGGCGAAAAACTCGCCATCGAAGGTACCTCGCAACTCCAGAAAGAGCGCGAACGCCTCTTGCTGGAACTCGAGAACGCCCGGCGCGCCGGCGATCTCAACCGCATGGCGGAGATCCAGTACGGGCAGTTGCCCGCCCTCGAGGCGCAGTTGCAGCGGGCCGAGCAGCAGGAAAGCAGCGCAGAGCGCAAGGCGCCCACCTTGTTGCGCACCGAGGTGCGGGAGGAGGAGATTGCCGAGGTCATCTCGCGCTGGACCGGCATACCCGTTGCCAAAATGCTCGAAGGCGAAAAGGAAAAGCTGCTCAAGATGGAAGAGCGCCTACAGGCACGCGTGGTAGGGCAGGAGGAAGCGGTGGCCGCCGTCAGCAACGCCATCCGTCGCTCCCGCGCTGGCCTTTCCGACCCGCGCCGACCCAACGGCTCTTTCCTCTTCTTGGGCCCCACCGGAGTCGGCAAGACCGAGTTGAGCAAGGCCCTAGCCGAATTCCTCTTCGACAGCGAAGAGCAGATGGTGCGCATCGACATGAGCGAATTCATGGAGAAGCACTCGGTGGCGCGCTTGATCGGTGCCCCGCCGGGATATGTGGGCTACGAGGAAGGTGGCTACCTTACCGAGGCGGTGCGGCGTAAGCCCTACTCTGTGGTCTTGTTGGACGAAGTCGAAAAGGCGCATCCGGAGGTTTTCAACATCCTGCTGCAGGTGCTCGACGACGGCCGCCTCACCGACGGTCAGGGACGGACGGTGGATTTCCGCAATACCGTCATCATCATGACCTCCAACCTCGGATCGGATCGGATTCACGAGTACAGCCGTAGCGGTGATGAAGACTCCCTGCGCTCTGCGGTGATGGCGGTGGTGCAGGCGCATTTCCGGCCGGAATTCCTCAACCGGATCGACGAGACGGT
>DDOU01000118.1:4597-5704 GCA_002341825.1 Candidatus Igneacidithiobacillus taiwanensis
TGCGCGAGCGGGATATGGACTTAGTGCTCAGCGAAGCGGCCCTCGATCAGCTCGCCGAGATCGGTTTCGATCCCGTGTACGGCGCGCGTCCGCTCAAGCGTGCCATTCAGCAGCAGATCGAAAACCCCTTGGCGCAAAAGCTCTTGCGTGGTGATTTCCACCCGGGCGAGTTGCTGCATGTGGAACTCGAGGACGATCGCTTCGTGTTTCGCGCTGAACCCCTAGGCTGATTCGTGGTCCGAATCGGGGAGACGGTGTAAACTGACGCCAACGCGGCTAGTTACCACCGTCTCCCTATTTTTTCGGCTTTTTTCTCAGAGGAGTATCCATGCGCCTGAAACCTTTGGCTTTTCCCGCTACCTTGATGATCTCCGGGCTCATTCTTGGCGGCATCAGTAATCACTTTTTTCCCGCCAACACGGCGCAGGCGGAAACCCTCTCGCAGAGTAAGGTGCAGAACTTGGTAAGCTCCATCACTCACGGTAGTGCCCAGGTCGCCAAGATTTTTCCGGGGCCCGGTGGCCTTACCGCAATCGTGGTTGAGGATCAGGGCCATAAGACTTTGGCCTATGCCACTGCAGACGGTAAGTACCTGATCCTTGCGCAAGCGATTATCGACGCAGAAGGTAACAACGTCATCAAGAATGATGCCGAAACTGCAGGTCTCATTCCCAAGCCCATGTCGGCAGCGGATATTGCCCAAAAAGTCATGCAAGCAAAGACCTTTGTGCTCGGTACGGGCGGACCAGAGGTAATTGCCTTTGTCGACCCCAACTGCATCTTCTGCCACAAGTTCTACGAAGATGCCAAACCGCTCATTGCAGAAGGAAAATTGCGGGTGCGCTATGTGGTTTCGGCTTTCCTCAAGCCTTCGAGCGAGGGCAAGGCGGTGGCAATCTTGAGTGCCAGCGACCCGGCGGAGGCAATGGCCAAGAACGAGAAAGGCTTTGATGATGCTACGGAAGAGGGGGGAATCACCGCCGATAGCAACCCAAATCCTGCCGTGGTAGCGGACGTGCAGAAGAATACGGAGCTTTTGCAGGCCACCGGCGAAGTAGCCACGCCCACTCTGCTTTATTGTGGTCAGGGTGGTACGGCCAAGATCAG
>DDOU01000118.1:5878-6168 GCA_002341825.1 Candidatus Igneacidithiobacillus taiwanensis
CTGCGGCGCCTCGATCCGGCCTCGCGCGATCTCTTCCTCAACGGCGAATCGTTGGAGCTACTTTCCCTCGCCGTCGATGGCAAGCCGCTGGCGGCGGAGCACTACGCCCTCGAAACCGGCGGTTTGCGATTGCGCAACCTGCCAGATCACTGCGTCGTCGAATCGCGGGTGCGCATCGAGCCCGAGGCAAACACCGCGCTCTCCGGTCTCTACTACGCCGACGGGGTGTTTCTTACCCAGTGTGAGGCCGAGGGTTTTCGGCGGATTACTTGGTTTCTGGACCGCCCGGA
>DDOU01000118.1:6205-7792 GCA_002341825.1 Candidatus Igneacidithiobacillus taiwanensis
GCTACTCTCCAATGGCAATTGCGTAGCAACGGGCGAAGAAGACGAAGGCTGGCATTGGGCGCGCTGGGAAGATCCTTTTCCCAAGCCGTGTTACCTGTTTGCCGCGGTGGGCGGGTCTTTTCACATTGCCAAGGATACCTTCCGCACCCAGTCCGGGCGCGAAGTTGGTCTGGAAGTCTACGTTGCCGAGCGCGATCGGGACGCCTGCGAGCAAGCCCTGCGCAGTCTGCAAAAGGCCATGGCTTGGGATGAGCAGGTCTACGGTCGCGAATACGATCTCGACCGCTATCTGATCGTTGCTACGGATAGCTTCAATATGGGGGCCATGGAAAACAAGGGCCTCAATATTTTCAATTCCAAATATGTGCTGGCCAGTCCGGAAACCGCCACTGATGCCGATTACCAAGGCATCGAATCGGTAATTGCCCACGAATATTTTCATAATTGGACGGGCAACCGGGTTACCCTGCGCGACTGGTTTCAACTGAGCCTCAAGGAAGGTCTTACGGTCTTTCGCGATCAAGAGTTTTCCGCCGACTGCAATTCCCGCGGGGTACAGCGCATTGGCGATGTGCGCCGTTTGCGCAGTGCCCAGTTTGCCGAGGATGCAAGCCAGCTCGCACATCCGGTTCGCCCCGATTCCTACAAAGAAATCAACAACTTTTACACGGCGACGGTGTACGAAAAGGGTGCCGAAGTCATTCGCATGATGCATACCCTGCTCGGCCCCACCGCCTTCCGGAAGGGTACCGACCTCTACTTTGCCCGCCACGACGGCCAAGCCGTATGCATCGAAGATCTCGTACGTGCCTTGAGCGATGGCAGCGGGCAAGATCTCTCGCCGTTCTTGCGCTGGTACGCCCAAGCCGGTACCCCGCGCCTCAGCACGCATGGCGAGTACGACGCATCCAGCGGGCAATATCACCTGCGGCTACGTCAGCACACGCCGCCAACCCCCGGGCAAGAGCAAAAACAGGCCGTCCCCATTCCCGTCCGCTTGGCCTTTTTTACCCAGGATGGTAAAGCCCTCGAGGCCGACCGTGATCGCGTCATCGTCCTCGATAGCAGCGAACAGACATGGACCTTTGGCCCTTTTTCCGAACCAGTCATGCCTTCCCTGCTGCGCGGCTTTTCGGCACCGGTCATCCTCGAGCGCAGCGATGCCGAAGCGGCAGATATCTTTCTGGCCCAGCACGATGACGATCCCTTCAACCGCTGGGATAGCTTCCAGCGCTTGGCCGAGCGGGCAATGTTACAGGCCTTGGCGGAGAGCCCACTGGATTCCTCCGCCCTCGAAGAAGCGGTGGCAGCAGCTCTGACCCGGTACGAAGATGATCCTGCCTACACTGCAGAACTTCTCAGCCTCCCCTCGGAAGAGACCCTGGGGCAGCGCATGGAAGTCATCGATGTCGATGGCATTCATCGCGTTCGCGAGGAACTGCGGCGGCGCCTGGCAACGCGCTTCGCCAGCGGTTGGCAGCGCCTCTACAACGATTTGGCGGCGCCCTACCAGCGCGATGGGCGCTCCATGGGAATGCGCCGTCTGCGTCAGGTAGCGCTTAGCTACTCGCTCCTCGGCCCGCAGGC
>DDOU01000118.1:7809-9872 GCA_002341825.1 Candidatus Igneacidithiobacillus taiwanensis
GCGGAGCAGCAGTATCGGCAGGCCGACAACATGACCGAGCGCTTGGGCGCCCTGGCTGCTCTGGCAACCGAAAATCTACTGTCCGATGCCTTGCTCGCGGATTTTTACCAGCACTGGGAGCCATACCCGCTCATCATCGACAAATGGTTTTCGCTACAGATGCTCCCGGCCGCGCCCAGCACCCTCGAGCGTGCCAAGGCCCTTTTGCAGCATCCGGCCTTCCATTGGCGGGTGCCCAACCGGGTGCGCGCCGTTCTCGGTGCCTTTGCGGTAAACCCCACGGTGTTTCATGCCGCCGACGGCTCCGGTTACGCCTTTTACGCAGAGCAATTGGCGCAGCTCGATGAGCTCAATCCGCAAACGGCGGCGCGTTTGGCCACGGTGTTCAGTCGCAGCACTCGTTACGATCAAAATCGGCAGGCCATGATGCGCAAAGCCATGCTGGCGCTGCAGGGCAGGGAAGGACTATCGCGAGATTTGGCCGAGATCCTCGAACGGTCTCTGGCCGGGTAAAAATACCAGCAACGGGAGTGATGAAGATGCAAATAGATCGGGAAGCGGCCCTGCAACGGGCCTTGGCAATGAAAGAGCACAGCTGTCTAGATGCCGCCTATGCGGCCCTCGACGGCGCCGCAAGCAAAAATGACCAGGTCAGCGAACTGGCGGGCTTTCTCTTCGACAGCAATGATTACGCAGAACTGAAAAAGATCTGCGCCGATCTGCAAGTCGACAAGGAGCAGGCGCGGGAGTGGAAAGTAACCGACGCCGAATATTGCCTTGCCCACGAAATTGCCCTGCTGGCGCGCCGCGTCGAACGCATCCGCGAGGGTCTTACCGCGGACTGAGCAAAAAGATCGCTAGAGTCAGGGATGCCACCGACGCTCAAATCAGTTTGGGCTGTTTCCCCGATTCGGTACACGGCATCCCCGCCTTCTGTGTGGGGCAATGGCCGGATTTCAGCGCCCGAGCAAAGCGCGAAGGCAGATCGAACGGAGCGCGGTGATGATCGTAAGGTCTCAAGACAGCGCCCGGTTGGGGTTGCCATCCTCTAGGTGATTCAGTACCTTACGTCCAGAGAGTTTGGTCGCCACCATAACACTCTAATGCAGTTTGTCTCAATTTATGCGTTGTACTTCAAAGGCGAAACCAAAGAGCAAAAAGCAAGCTGCAACCGAATTGCCGTGTATTGCGTAGCATTAAGGACCAATGAAGGCAAAATGGAGTCATTCCATGCAACATCTACGAGCCATTGCTACGCACGCCAACTATCTCAAACGTGTTCGTGAATGTCTCACCTCTGAGGTAGCTTGTACTTGCCACAAACCTCACACAGAATGTGATTTTGGCAAGTGGTGGTACGCCGAAGTCCTGCCGAAGAAAGACCGTTTCTCAGAAGAAGCACAGTGCCTTATTACGGAAATAGAAGAGCAGCACAAGCTATTCCATGAGGCGTCAGAAAAAGTTGCAAATCTATCAGTGCAGGAAAAACATGAAGAAGCCAAAAAATTCGAGACAGAGTTACTACGACGGTCCAACACTTTGATCCAAGCCATTTTAAAGCTGGACAAGGAATCTAGCGTTCCCTGAACACATCGTTTCCAAACACTTCGGAGCTTACTTCTGGCCCTGTCCTTGTTTGCTAACTCGTTTATTTATCTATGATCAGCATACGTTATGCTGGAGGTGATTCCTGGCGACCGATGCTTAGCTTCTCCCTAGTCCCAAGGGCGTTCGGCTTCGCGTAGGCGCTCCCAGTGTTTGCGAAAGCGGCGGATTTCGCGCTCGCGGCGCCCTTCAAGATAGCCAAGTAACACACCGGCGCTAAAGGCAAGTTCCTTGCTGATGCTGCCGGTGCTGATCAGGTGCGGCAACTGTTGCTGGGCGATTTGCGCATCGCGGATTACCCCTGCCGCGTCCAAGAGGACTGCCAGCTGCTTTTGCAACGCTTTACGATCTTTGCTCGGCCAGAGCGATTCCAAAAAGTGAAGGGTATAGCGCAGATGCTTGAGGGCAATCCGTAGGCGATGGAAGTCGGCTACCTGATCCGGGTCGGAAAAGGCAAG
>DDOU01000118.1:9977-18653 GCA_002341825.1 Candidatus Igneacidithiobacillus taiwanensis
TCCACGCGCAAGTCGCGTGCTGGGCTGTGCAGTCCTGTTAGGGCTTGCTGTAGGGCTACCGGGTCCATGCCCAGTTTGGGTGCCAAGCCAAGCCAATGCTCCGCAAGAGAGTCTAAATCGCGGCGCAGGCTTTGCTCATGAAACCACACCGCAAGCCCGTTGCGCACCCCGCGCAGTCGATCCTCGGGGTCCGCACCCTTACTAAAGCGCAGTAGGGCGCGGAGGGCGCGCACTTCTTTGCGCAACTCGTGCAAGGCGCGACTGTCGTTGAGCTGCCGCTGCGCCAAGTCGCTTAGAATCCCTTGCGCCCGAAGGAGTAGGAGTCTGCCAAGCGCGGTACCAGCCCCTTCTCGACCGCGCAGTTCTGTGCTTTCCGGGGCCTGCACAACCGGCATTTTTTGTACCAATGCCAAGCCACGCGCCAGTTTGCTGGCATCATTGGGGCAAAGGGGGAGACTGGCGCAAAGCGCGCTCGCCAACTGCAGCAAATCTGCAACTTCGCCCTCCACCAATTCGAGCTCAATTTCGTGAATGGCCCGAAGCTGCCCTCCTGCACGAATCTCGCCCCAGTCGGCGGCCAGCAAAATGCGGCTGTCTTGATACGAAATCTCCCGCTCACGACGTTGAAACGCAGTTTCAATGGTCGGCACCAGGTCCAGTCCGAAAAAAGGCGTCAGACGGGCTTGTAGTTCGGGATCGCTAAAAACGCGTAGATCGGGAAGGTTGTTATACACCGGAACGTTCCATTCCGGTCGTTGATGCAGCCCCCCCAGGGCGGAACCCGCAAGTTTTACCGTGGCAACCCAGTCTTCACCCTCGCGCCGCACGCGATAGGCAATCCCCGCGGCACGTAGGGCACCATCGCGACCATCGAAATAGATGGCATGCATCTCCCGCTCGGCGAGCGTCTCGGCCTGCACCAGGGGGTGCGCAAGTACCTCCTGCCACAGCTCGGGGTGCAGTACCTCGAGTTTGATCTCACGTTCCATAGAGCTCGCCGGTTTGTACAAAGCGCAAAATGCGCGCCCATTGCGGTAGTTCCTTACGCGCTTCGGGTGCCCGAAGATCCGCCAAACCCAAGCCGCCCAGGGCTGCGCGCACGTAAACTTGGCTGTCGTGCAGGGTTGCCACCAAGGGCAGATCGAGGTCGACCAAGAACTGCGCGAGGAGGCGCTCCGCTTGGCTGCGTGCCTTGACGCGGTTAGCAATTACCCCCATGCGTACCTTGCCTTTGCGAAAGCGCTTGATTTCGTCGAGGCGTTGCAAAAATTCTCGGCTGGCATCCATATCGAAGGGGGAGGGGGCAATGGGCACCAGGAGCACTTCGACTTCGCCCAGCATATCCTCCAACCGTCCCCGTTTCAGCCCAGCGGGGGCATCAAAAATGACATAATCGCGGGCAGGATAGCCGCGAAAATCCCGTTCCGGATCATCGATCAGATCGATTTTGGGTAGGCTGGCAGGGCGCCGATTTCCCCAACTGACGCTCGAGCGTTGCGGATCGAGATCGGCAAGGAGCACCGAGCCACGCAGGGCGAGAAGGCTCGCCAGGTTGGTGGAAAGGGTGGTCTTTCCAGAACCGCCCTTGCTGTTCAAAACCAAAACTCGGCATTGGGGATTAGTCATTGCTGCCTCCGCGGGCATATTCGCCAAGCAGGGTTTGTTGCGCTCCCTGGCATTCAGTTTTTGCTCCGTGCAAGGGGCGATAGCTGCCATCTGGCTGCATCTCCCAGGCATTGCACTGATCCGCCAAGTATAAATCCAATGCCTCGCGTTGAATCCGCTTTTTGAGTTCGGGATCACGTACCGGCACGGCAACTTCTAGGCGCCGAAACAGGTTACGCCCCATCCAATCGGCGCTCGAGAGCCAGATTTCTGGGCTACCATTGCGGCCAAAATAATACACTCGACTATGTTCCAGAAAACGGCCGACTACCGATACCACCCGGATATTTTCCGAAACACCAGGAATACCCGGCCGCAGCGCACAGGCACCGCGTACGATGAGACTGATCTGCACACCAGCCTGGGAGGCTTGGTATAGATCACGAATCAAATCCAGGTCAATTAGCGCGTTGACCCGAATAATGATCCGCCCACGCGGGCCGAGGGCGGTTTCCGCCGCAATTCGTTCGCGCATGCCTGTAAACAGGGTAAAAGGGCTCTGCAATAGCTGTTTGAGCTGCGGCGCTTGACCAATACCGGTGATATGCATGAATAGGGCATTCATATCGGCGGTTATGGCAGGATCGGCGGTGAGCAAGCTGAAATCGGTGTAGATGCGGGCATTGCGCGGGTGGTAATTGCCGGTACCCAAATGTCCGTATAAGCGGATTCCCTCGTTTTCTCGACGCAAAACCAAGATCATTTTGGCATGCACTTTGTGCTTTACCACACCATAAACTACTTGCACGCCCACGCTTTCCAGTTCTTCTGCCAACCGGATGTTGTTGGCCTCATCAAAACGCGCTTTGAGCTCGATGACGGCGGTTACCTGCTTGCCGGCAACCGCGGCATCCATGAGCGCTTGTACCATGGCCGAATCGTTGGTGGTGCGGTACAAGGTCTGCTTGATACCGAGCACTTGCGGATCGGCCGCTGCCTGACGCACAAAATCGATTACTGGACTAAAGCTTTGGTACGGATGATGTAATAGAATCGGTCCCCGCTGTAGCTGGGTAAAAATCTCCTCACTGCGCAGGCAGCGATCGGGCACGCCGGGCCAGAAGGGTGGGTAGAGCAGGTCGGGGCGAGGCACCATATCGATGATGGCGGCCATTCGCGACAAGTTTACCGGGCCGCTAAGAACATAGAGATTTTCTTGTTGCAGATCAAAATGACGCAGTAGATAGTCAGAGACTTCAGCAGGGCAATTATTGGCCACTTCCAGGCGCACCGCCTCGCCAAATGGGCGTGTAGTCAACTCATCGGCAATGGCATCGAGCAGATTATCGACTTCTTCCTCGTCGACGAACAATTCGCTATTACGGGTTACGCGAAATTGGTAAAAGCCCTGTACTTTGAGACCCGGAAAGAGCAAATCCACATTTTCGTGAATGACGGAGGATAAAAAAACAAAATCCGTCGGGCCGGCAATATCCGGCGGCAATTGAATGATGCGCGGCAAAATACGTGGTGCCTGCACGATGGCAATCGGGCTGTGCCGCCCGTAGGCATCCTCCCCCTCGATGACGATGGCGAAGTTCAGCCCTTTGTTCTGCACCTTGGGGAAGGGGTGGGCTGGGTCCAGACTCAGGGGGGTGAGCAGGGGTAAGATTTCTGCGCGGAAGTAGCTTGCCACCCAACGCTTCTGCGCTGGCTTCCACTCCCGTCGCCGTAATAGCCGTATTCCTTCCGCCGCCAGCGCTGGTATCAACCGCTCATTCAAACAACGGTATTGCGCCGTGATGAGTTCATGGGCTACTACCGAGACCGCGCGCATTTCCTCCTCGGCACCAAGGCCGTCTGGGCCCAGCGGGCCAGCGCCATACTTGCGCCGTTGCATTACCCCGGCAAAACGCACTTCAAAAAATTCGTCGAGATTACTCGAAACAATGGTCAAAAACCGCAAACGCTCGAGGAGCGGAATCTGCTCATCTTCGGCCAGAGCCAGCACCCGACGATTGAATTCGAGGATGCTGAGATCGCGGTTGAAATAGAGACTGGGGTCGGTAAGTGCGGGAACCGGGGCGGCTTCAGCCATGCGTGCCCTCGCAACGCATCCGTGCGGCGAGCAGGGTGTTTTGCAGCAGCGTCGCCACCGTCATCGGACCCACACCCCCGGGTACCGGGGTAATCCATGCCGCGCGCTGTGCCGCGACCTCATACTCCACGTCACCCACCAGGCTACCATCGGCGAGGCGATTGATGCCGACATCGATCACCGTCGCACCGGGTTTGATCCATTCTCCACGCACCAGCCCCGGCTTGCCCGCCGCAGCAACCACAATGTCGGCACGGGATACATGGCTGGCCAACTCGGCGGTAAAGCGATGACAGACGGTAACCGTGGCGCCAGCGAGGAGGAGCTCCAGCGCCATGGGCCGCCCAACGATATTCGAGGCACCCACGATGACCGCTTCCTGCCCCTTGATTGGAATGCGATATTCTTGCAGCAAGGTGATGATTCCAGCCGGTGTGCAGGAACGTAGCACGGGAACGCGCAGGGCGAGACGACCAACGTTGTAGGGATGAAAACCATCCACATCCTTGGTGACGGCAATTGCTTCGATGATGGTCTCGGCATCGAACTGCGCCGGTAGCGGCAACTGCACCAGAATGCCATCGATCTCGTCGTTGGCATTGCAGCGCGCAATTTCTGCCAGTAGCTGTTCTGGGCTGGCATCGGCTGCCAAGGGTAAGCTATGGGAAACGATGCCCACTTGTGCGCAGGCGTTTTTCTTGTGCTGTACGTAAATCTGTGAGGCCGGGTCCGAGCCCACAAGCACGACCGCGAGGCCCGGTGCCCGTCCATGCCGTGCCTGAAAAGCCTCCACCCCGGCGCGGGTCTCTAGCCGCAGGCGCTGCGCCACCGCCTTGCCGTCAATACATCCCGCCGTCATTTTCCGCCCTCTACGGCTTGCAGAGGGTTTGAGACGGGGCAACGAATTGGGGAATGCATGGGGGCCTTCTATAGTAAAAGAGTGAACGGATGGCACCGATTGTTCGGGTGCGTCCGATCCTTGTCAAGCATCCTGGCGCAGCTCCTCATAGGCTGCAGCATCGGTATGATCGACCGTCGAGTGCCAACGCAGGGAGCGCAACAGCAGCGTGCCAGCGAGGGCGAGGAGCACATTCAAAAGCAGTGCATAGAGCCCGATATACCCAGGAATCGTCCAGCCCGCCAAGTGCAGTGCGTACGAGGATTTTTGAAAACTGGTGAGCGACGCCGCCCAAATCGCCCAGGCCAATGCCAGCGCCCAGGCGAGAAGGAGGGCTCGGGGATCGAACCAGCGGGTATAAATACCGCTAACGATCGCTGGTAGCGTTTGCAGGATGAGAATACCGCCCAGCAATTGCAGTTGGATGGCAAACTGCGTCGGCAGCAGCAAAATAAACAGCAAGGCACCAAACTTGACCACTAAAGATACCAGCTTGGCGACCTGGGTTTCTTGCCCGGCGCTGCAATTTGGGCGCCAGTAGGCGCGGTAGATACTGCGGGTAAAGAGGTTGGCGGCAGCAATGGACATGATCGCTGCCGGGACCAGAGCGCCAATGGCCACCGCAGCAAAGCCAATACCTACAAAGTAGCCAGGAAAGTACTGGAGCAAGAGCCCCGGCATGGCAAACTGTGGGCCGTAGGCATGAAAGTAGGGGGCAAGGCTCGGATTGCTCGGTAACTTGGCCGCATACGCCATGTAGCCCAGCAGGGCGATCAAACCAAGCACAAACGAATACGCCGGCAGAAAGATCCAGTTACGGCGCAAGGTCTTCGGGCCGCTTGCCGACAACACCGCCGTGGTGGCATGCGGGTAGAGCATCAGCGCCATGGCCGAGCCTAGGGCCAAAGTGATATAGAAGGATTGCAGCCCCAAGTCGTTCCCATGCACCGGCGGCAGATAGAGCAGGTGCTTGGGGATGGCCGCAAAGATCTTGGCGAAGCCACCCAACTGCAGGGGCACCACGATTACCAGGGCGAGCACTGTGATATACACCAAAACATCCTTGACTATGGCGATGGCCGCTGGTGCACGCAAGCCGCTGGTATAGGTGAAGGCCGCGAGCACGACAAAGGCAACGATCAAGGGCAATTCGCCGATGATGCCATGGGTGGGAAAGCCGAGCCCAGCGATCACCACCTCAACGCCCACCAGCTGCAGGGCGATGTACGGCATGGTCGCCACAATGCCGGTCAGGGCAATGGCTAGCGCCAGGGCAGGGCTGCCATAGCGCGCGGCAACAAAATCGGCAGCGGTAATGAAATTGTGGTGCTTGGCAATGGACCAGAGCCGCGGCAGGATGGCAAACACCAAAGGATACACCAGCACGGTGTAGGGTAGGGCGAAAAAACCCAATGCCCCCGCACCAAAGACCAGCGCCGGCACGGCGACAAAGGTATAGGCAGTATAGAGATCACCGCCAATGAGAAACCAGGTAATCCAGGCCCCAAAGCGTCGGCCGCCCAAACCCCACTCGTGTAAATGGCCAAGATCGCCGCGCTGCCAGCGAGCGGAGAGAAAACCGAGAAAGGCAATCAGGAAAAATAGTCCAATAAAGACGACAATAGCGCTCAGGTGCATGAAGTCAGCGCCCTTTTTCTACGCGTCGATAGGCGAGATACAGAAAAAAGCCCGAGAGCGGCACCCAAAGAATCTGCCACCAGTAAAAAAAGGGGATACCGAAAAGCTGCGGATCGGCGCGGTTATAGAGTGGCAGCAGCAGTACGGCCAGGCAGGGGATAGCTAGGTAGATGAGCCCCGGCAGGCCGAGGCGGTGGCGAACACCTGCAGAGCGCCCTGTTGCCGGGTGTTGCGAGTCAATCTTCAAGGGTACTGGTATCCTGATCGATTTCCTCGCCGCGGGCCCGGGCACGCAGCAGTCGCCGCATGATTTTGCCGGATCGCGTTTTGGGCAAGCCATCCACAAAATGGATGTCATCGGGGCGGGCGATGGCGCCAATCAAATCCGTCACTTGGGCGCGTAGGGCAGCACCCAACTGATCATGGTCTTCCCCTTGGTAAGCAGCCTTGAGCACCACGAAAGCCGATACCGCCTCGCCTTTGATCTCGTGCGGCACTCCCACCACTGCCGCCTCCGCCACCGCCGCGTGGGCCACCAGGGCCGACTCGATTTCTGCTGTACCCAGGCGGTGGCCCGAAACATTCAGCACATCGTCTATGCGTCCCATCACCCAAAAATAGCCATCGCTATCGCGCCGGGCACTGTCTCCTGCCACATAGTAGCGGTTGGCGAATTTGCTCCAGTAGGTTTGCACGTAGCGCTCGGGGTTGCCCCAAACCCCACGCAGCATCCCCGGCCAGGGACGATCGATGACCAAATAGCCGCCTTGGTTCGGTTCCCGAATTTCCACGCCGGCCTCATCCACCACCGTAGCCGAAATGCCCGGTAAGGGGAGGGCGCAGGAACCGGGCTTGTTTGCCGTTACTCCCGGTAAGGGCGCGATCATGTGACCACCCGTTTCGGTTTGCCACCAGGTATCGACAATCGGCGCTCGACCGCTGCCAATCACCTCCCGATACCAAACCCAAGCCTCGGGATTGAGCGGCTCGCCAACGCTGCCAAGCAGGCGCAGGCTCCGCAAATCATGCTTCTTGACCCAGCTGTCTCCCATTTTCATGAAGGCGCGTACCGCGGTGGGGGCGGTGTACAGAATGCTGACGCCGTGGCGCTCGATCATGCTCCAGAAGCGATCGGGCTGCGGGTACATGGGCGCACCCTCGTACAAAAATACGGTCGCGCCGTTGGCAAGCGGGCCATAGACCACATAGCTATGCCCGGTAATCCAGCCGATATCGGCAGTGCACCAATACACGTCATCGGGCTGGATATCGAAAGACCACAAGCTGGTGAGCTTGCTCCATAACAGATAACCGGCGGAGCTGTGTAGGATGCCTTTGGGCTTGCCGGTACTCCCCGAAGTGTAGAGGATGAAGAGCGGATGCTCGGCCGCAAATGCCGGTGCAGCACAGTGGCACGACTGATCCTGCACGGCGTCGTGCCACCAGATATCCCTGCCGTCTTCCATGTCGGCATCGGTATTGCCGCGGCGCAAGACAATGACCCGTTGCACCGTTTGCTCGTGCAGACGCGTCAGCGCCTGATCCGCATGACGCTTGAGAGGAATGAGTTTGCCGGCGCGGACGGCGCTATCCGCCGTGACAAGGATCTTGGCGCCGGTATCCTCGAGGCGATCCTTGAGGGCCTCTGCCGAAAATCCGGCAAAGACCACGGAGTGGATGGCACCAATGCGCGCACAGGCAAGCATTGCCACCACCGCCTCGATGACCATGGGCAGATACAGCACGACACGATCACCAGCCGCAATACCCTGTGCCAGCAGGGTATTGGCAAAGCGACCGACTTCGCGATGCAGCTGCGCATAGGTAAGGGTCCGCACGCTACCGTCTTCTCCCTCCCAAATCAGGGCAGCCTTGTGTTTCTGCGCGCCCTGCAGGTGGCGGTCGATGCAATTCGCACAGACATTGAGCGTGCCGTCGGCAAACCAACGGTAAAAGGGCGCCTCGCGGGCGTCGAGAACTTCACTAAAAGGCTGATCCCAAGCGAGATGTTGTCGGGCCAAATCTCCCCAAAACTTTTCCGGATCTTTTTCGGCCAGGGCCTGCAGACGCCGATATTCGCTGGCGTCGATGTTGGCGTGGGCAGCAAAGGCCTCGGGTACGGGAAAACTCCGCTCCTCACTTAGGTGGGAATCGATGGATGAAGTCATGGTGTCTTCGTCGTCTATGATCAAGTTTGCCGTCGATGGTACGGCGACGATCTACGCTTGGCAATGCGGCGCATTCCGACCGCGGCTCTAGCGATACCAGAGGATGGCCGGATTTTCGAGAGGCACGCGGCAGAGCGGATGGTGCGGCACGATGCGCGGGGTGTAGTCGGATACCGGCCGCGCCTTGGGCACTACGCAACGGTAGGTGAAGCCATTGACGGCGCCTTCCAGCGCTTCGGCCCGCTCCATGACGTGCAATTCGGGGCCAT
>DDOU01000086.1 GCA_002341825.1 Candidatus Igneacidithiobacillus taiwanensis
TCCCTGCGCCCAGGCCTGCAGATGTCCTTCGTAAAAGATTCCACTATCCTCAACGGCCCCCTGTAGTTTTGCGGCCAAAGTGGAGGCCGCGGGTTGACTATTGGCATACACACCAGAAAGGGAAAGAGCGGTAGGCCCCACGGCTGGCCCCGACCCAAAGAGAACCCGTCCCAGAACCGATAGACTGGCCGTCGCAGAATTCTGTGTTGCTCCCGGCTGCAAAAGCAGGAATTTTGCTTCGTCCTTACCGCCTCCCAAATACACCAGAGAGAGCTGGTCGACATTACTCGGCCAGCGTTGCGGCAGTTGGAAAAGGAAATCTTGCCCTCGGATACGCACGACGGTCTCGGCACCGGCGCGTCCCATAATCTGTCCAGAAACCGGCGTACCCGCGGCAAGGTCCGATACGCTACTTCCGACGCCAGCTCCGGTGGCAGCGCGGCCCTGAATTGGACCGAGAGCGGAGAGAGCATCGACGCCCATAGGGGTTTATCTTCTCAGTCGCAAAAGCAACTGGACATCGGCAATCCCTAGGCCGAGGCGCTCGGCAATCTCCTTTTCGCTGAATCCCTGCTCCGCCAATTTCTGGGTTTGGCCCGGCAGCTGATCCCAAGTCGGCGATGCGGTGCCTACCGGTGCGTCTTGAGTTGCCGACGTCTTTTCTGGGGTAAGGGTGGCTTGACGATAGAAGGATATCTGACTGGCCAAAGACTCGCGCAGCGCATTCTCGAGGCCATCGACGCGCTCGTGTAAACGGCGAAGGTCGCGACCTTGTTGTCGCCAAAGCCAAAACATGGCAAGTAGCAGAACCAGCGCAAGCAGGAGCAAGCCGTCCATGAGGAGCAGCATGTTAGGCGCCTCGCCACCAGCGCCGCAACAGAGACGTTTTCTTCTCCCGGAAGACGCCGGAGGACCCCGGCAGGCCAATGCCCAGAACTTGCAAAATCTCGCGGTCGCGCGCTTGCACGTACTGTGCGATAAGATCTGCCGCGGGTCTAGGTAGATCCAGAAAACACACACCCAAAGCTAGGGTATCGGCTTGCGGCGCACTAACAAAACAAACTGAGGCTGATACGGTGATTAGGGGGCTATCACGTAGAGCAAAGGAAATCGCGGGCAGTACGTCACCCACTCGCGGCAATGGACCGGCGGGAACTTGACGGAGCAAAATGCGCTGACCGCCAATACTGATGTCTTGCATGCGGCCAACCAATGCACTGGCGCCGCGACGCTGGATGCGTACCTCGTCGGGATCGGAAATAGCTGGCGGTACTCGATATAATTGGCGTCGCTGTAACTGATACAGGGCCTGGGGAAAGGCAACCTGCAGCATATCGTCACGTCGTTGCAAACATTGGCTGCGAAATCCTGTCATCACCCCGTCGAGCCGAACCAGAACGGTCACGTCTGCGGGCAACGCTAACGCTGCTGGGAAATCGATAGGCAAATCAAAAAGCAGTTCTTTAGGTTCTGCCCCTGGGAGGAGGACGCTGCTGAAACTATGCTCCGCCTGCGCAAAGTGTAGGGAGCAGAACAGATGCTGTTGCTGGACTCGCTCCAGGATTCCCCGTACTTTCGCCTGGGCAGCCACCCGGTAACGATCCTGGAATAGGCTTTGCTCGGTATTCTGAAGGTCGACATGCATCGGCAGCCCCTGCATTGCTGTAGCGCTCAAACCACGCGGATCAACCGCCCCTTCAACTGCTCACCTGCTCGACATTCTTTTGATAGATCTTGACCTTAGCGTGATCGCGAAGAGCTCGCAAGTAGCTCTGGCTGAGCAGCCGCACCCGCTGTTCGGCAAGAGATTTCTGAATCTCGTCGCGCACCGAAGGATTCAACAGACTCGGGCTGGGGAGCACGACCCCGGCCACAACATATACCGTGCTGGTACCGTGCGTGTTAAGCAACCCCGCCGATACTTTGCCTGCGGCCGGGGTAGGCTCCAGAAAAATCTTCTGCAACAATGCAGTAGATAGCCCATTGTCGGCCCGACGCGACAATTCGGGAAAATGCGTTATCTGGTGCGCATATTTTTCTTGCAGCGCTTGAATATTTTGTTGTTTTTGTACGGCCGCCAAAAGTTGCGCTGCGGTTTTCTCGCGCAACTCGGCCGCCTGTTGTGTCACGAGCTGAGCGCGTACCTGATCCTCCACTTGTGCCAAGCTCCGCGCGCGTGCGGGCTGATAGTGTAGCAGGTGCACGGCCAATAAATCGCCATTGGCCAAACGCAATGCACTGCTATTTTTTCCGGCGAGTACAGCACTACTGAAGGCCAGGGCGACGGCTTTCGGGTCGCTGAATATCCCAGTGCTGGGCGTTCCCTCTTGCAACCAATCACTCGTCTGTACTTTTAGATGATACTTGGTGGCAACGGCCTGGAGATCATTGCTACTGAAAAGCGTATTCTTGAAATCATCGATCTGCGACTCGAACTGCAGGGCAGCGGAGTTACTCCCCGTAGCCGCGGTGCTCCCGGAGGCAACGTTCTGCTCTCCGAATACCACGTACGCAACCTGTACCTGTGCCGCCTGCTGAAACTGTCGTTGGTGGGCTTCGTAGTATTTTTTGATCTCTGCCGCCGAGGGTTGCTGAACCTGCCCCGAGAAGTCCTGGTTTTGCAAGGTCAGTATGTAGACATTACGGTACTCCTGAGACCACTGCCACACCTGCTGCGCCTCCGTTGGAGACGCCATGGCAAGAATCTGCGGCAAGGATTGCAGCTGTTCCAACAACATGCTTTGGCGTAGTTGCGCCTCAAACTGTGCTGGGGTAAGGCCATTGTCCTTTAGTAATTGATCGTAACGAGCGCGAGAGAACTGTCCTTTGACGGCAAAAACCGGCATCGAAACGATCTTGGCACGCAGGGCGCTATCCGGTACCTGCAAATGTAGTTTTCTGGCCTCGTGGGCAAGGAGCAAATCATCGACCATACCGTCGAGAACCTGCTTGGTAAAGGCGGGCGTCTTGACAATTTTTTCAGCCGCTGCAGCGCCAAAGATTTGGGTGTATTGCTCGGTAGCCTGCCGCAGACGACGCTGAAACAGCGAACTACTGATTTTTTCTCCATCTACCTTGGCAACGATTTGCGACGAATCCCCTTGATCAAAAAGATACCCACTGACGCCCCACAAAACGAAGGATAGGGCGATGAGTAGCAGCGCAATTTTCGCAACCCACGATTGCGACATACCCCGAAAAACATCCAGCATACGAAGACCTCAGACCTCGGGAGCGCGTAGGGCACCCGAATGACCTAACCGAAAAAAAAGCGACCCCGCAATGGGGTCGCCTTTGTTGTTGGCGGGGTGGACGGGGCTCGAACCCGCGACCTCCGGCGTGACAGGCCGGCATTCTGACCGACTGAACTACCACCCCACAAGGGCAATGGTGGGCGATGAGGGGCTCGAACCCCCGACATTCGGCGTGTAAAGCCGACGCTCTACCAACTGAGCTAACCGCCCGACCAGAAGCACTAGTTTACTGCATCCCGCAGCGCTTTTCCAGCCTTGAACTTGGGAGAGCGACTGGCGGCGATCTCAATTTCTGCACCGGTGGCGGGATTGCGGCCTTTACGCGCCTCGCGCTCGGCAACCATAAAAGAGCCGAAACCGACCAGGGTCACTTGCTCGCCAGCCTGCAGCGCCTCGGTGACGACCTTGATCGTGGCATCCAACGTACGCCCGGCAGCGGCACGAGAAACATCAGCTTCTGCTGCGATTCTTTCGATCAATTCCGATTTATTCATGATCCTTTATCTCCTAAGTGTATAGGGTAGCTTGTGAGGCCAAAGTTTTATAACAGGACGAAAAAAGCGCTGTCAAGAACAAGGCACAAAAAAGCCCCGGCAAGACTTTCCGGGGCTCGAGCCATACTCAGTGGGCAGCCCCACGTTTCTCGACGCCCTCTTCTGGAGCCACCGGCCCTGCAGCAACCGGACTCTCCTCGCCTTCTGCACGCGGCTCGGGCATGCGCTCCAGGGCAATCGCAAAGACCTCGTCAATCCAGCGTACCGGTTTAATGGTCAAGGCATCGCGCACGTTTTTGGGAATTTCCTGCAGATCTTTTTCATTTTCTGCCGGAATCAATACCGTACTGATACCGCCGCGATGCGCTGCCAGGAGCTTTTCCTTGAGACCGCCAATCGGCAAGACTTCGCCGCGTAGAGTGATTTCGCCAGTCATTGCCACACTCGCATGCACCGGGATTCCCGTTAGGGCCGACACCAAGGCCGTGACCATGCCAATACCGGCACTCGGGCCGTCCTTGGGAGTCGCCCCTTCTGGCACGTGGATGTGCACATCCTTGACCTGGTAAAAATCGTGGGGAATGCCAAGCATCTGCGAACGTGCGCGAACCACACTCATCGCGGCTTGGACAGACTCCTGCATGACGTCGCCAAGTTTTCCGGTAATCAATAGCTTACCTCGACCAGGGACGACTACCGCCTCAATACTGAGGAGTTCACCACCGACTTCCGTCCATGCCAACCCGGTAACTTCGCCAACCCGATTTTCCTTTTCCGCCTTGCCAAAATCGAAACGACGCACACCCAGGTATTTATCGAGATTGCGCTCGCTGATTTGAACTTTTTGTCGTCTCTTGTCCAGAAGCAACTCTTTCACGACCTTGCGACACAAGCGCGCTAACTCCCGCTCGAGATTGCGAACGCCGGCTTCGCGAGTGTAGTGGCGAATGATATCGCGAATTACCGCCGTGGAAATCTGGATCTCTTCTTTGCGCAAACCGGCTTTTTCCATCTGCTTGGGCAGCAGATATTGATTGGCGATATGGATCTTTTCGTCTTCGGTATACCCGGAAATACGAATGACTTCCATACGATCCATCAGGGGTGCCGGAATGTTCAAGGTGTTGGCCGTGGTCACAAACATGACCTCGGACAGGTTGAAGTCCACCTCCAGATAATGATCATTGAAGGTGTTGTTCTGCTCTGGATCGAGCACCTCGAGCAAGGCGGAGGCAGGATCGCCACGAAAATCCATCGCCATCTTGTCGACTTCGTCGAGCAACATGAGAGGATTACGGGTGCCGACCTTGGACAGGCTTTGCACAATCTTGCCCGGGAGCGCACCGATGTAGGTGCGACGATGACCGCGAATCTCCGCCTCGTCGCGCACACCACCCAAGGACATACGCACAAATTTGCGCCCCGTCGCCTGGGCAATGGAACGCCCCAGACTGGTCTTGCCCACCCCTGGCGGTCCTACCAGGCAAAGAATCGGTCCATGGCTATTACCCACGCGCTGCTGCACCGCCAAGTATTCCAATATGCGCTCTTTGACGTCCTCGAGCCCATAGTGGTCGGCGTCGAGGATTTGCTTGGCGCGCTTGAGGTCCTGGGCGATCTTGCTGCGCTTTTTCCAGGGCATTGCAACCAACCAGTCGATGTAATTGCGGACGACCGTAGCCTCTGCAGACATCGGGCTCATCATGCGTAACTTCTTGAGCTCTGCCTCGGCCTTGGCACGTACATCTTTGGGCATACCCGCCTTTTGGATTTTGCGCGCCAGCTCGTCGGTTTCGCTACCACCGTCCTCGGAGAGGTCGCCCAGCTCCTTTTGGATGGCCTTCATTTGCTCGTTCAGGTAGTACTCACGCTGGCTTTTTTCCATTTGCCGCTTGACGCGACCCCGGATGCGCTTTTCGACCTGGAGCAGATCAATCTCCGACTCCATCATCCCCAGCAGATGCTCGAGCCGAGCTCTGGTATCGGCCTTTTCGAGAATTTCCTGCTTTTCTTCGAGCTTGAGATTGAGATGGGCAGCCACCGTATCCGCCAGTCGCGCCGGATCCTCAATACTCGCCAAGGTTTGCAAGATCTCGGGGGGAATTTTTTTGTTCAGTTTGACATAGGCTTCGAATTGCGCCTGCACCGAACGTAGTAACGCCTCGAGTTCGCGGTCGCTCTCGGTACCGGATTGGATGAGCGCAATCTGCGCTCGCAGGGTATCTTCCGCCGGCAAAAACGCCTGGATGCGAGCGCGATCCGTGCCCTCGACGAGCACTTTGACCGTGCCGTCGGGGAGCTTGAGCAGCTGCAGAATGGTAGCTACGGTACCAACCCGGAAGATGCGTTCGGGCTCGGGGTCATCGTCCGCGGCATTACGCTGGGCAACGAGAAGAATTTGCTTGTCGCCGGCCATGGCATCCTCGAGGGCACGAATGGACTTCGGCCGCCCAACGAATAAGGGGATGACCATGAACGGGAACACCACCACATCCCGCAAGGGAAGGACGGGGACGATTAGAGTAGTTTCGCTCATTAGGGAACTCGTTTTGTTTTCAGCCACGCTTCACTCCACGGAAGATAGGGGTAAAACTTACCCCGTTAGGGAGGAGATGGGGATCGACGCCGCTTTTTTCAACGGCGCCGGACAGGATTCATTCAGGCAGGATGTGAGGCATCTACTTTAGCGGCCTCATCATACACCAGAAGGGGTTTGCTCGCATTTTCGACCACGCTGGCATCGATCACTACCTTGCGAATCCCCGTCATGGAGGGCAATTCGTACATGGTATCGAGGAGAATATGCTCGAGAATGGAGCGCAGGCCACGCGCACCAGTCTTGCGCGTCAGGGCCTTCTTGGCGATGGCGCGCAAGGCTTCGGGACGGATTTCGAGCTGAATCCCTTCGAGGGCAAACAATTTTTGATATTGCTTGACCAAGGCATTCTTCGGTTCCGTGAGAATGGTGACTAGGGCGTCCTCGTCGAGCTCCTCGAGCAACGCCAAAATCGGCAAGCGCCCCACAAACTCGGGAATGAGGCCATAGCGGACCAAGTCCTCGGGCTCGAGGTTCTCCATCATCGTCGAGGCGGCAAGATCTTCCTTGCCTTTCTTGATCTTGGCACCAAAACCAATACCACCCTTCTCCATCCGACTAGCCACCGTTTTCTCGAGACCAGCAAAGGCTCCACCGCAAATGAAGAGAATGTTGCGGGTGTCGACCTGGAGAAATTCCTGCTGCGGATGCTTGCGACCACCCTGGGGCGGAACCGACGCAACCGTCCCTTCGATGAGCTTGAGCAGGGCCTGCTGCACCCCCTCTCCGGAGACATCGCGAGTGATGGAAGGATTCTCCGATTTGCGCGAAATCTTATCGATTTCATCGATGTAGACAATGCCAGTCTGCGCCTTTTCGACGTCGTAATCGCACTTTTGCAGCAATTTCTGAATGATGTTTTCGACGTCCTCGCCTACGTACCCCGCTTCTGTCAGGGTGGTAGCATCGGCCATGGCAAAGGGCACATTGAGCAGACGGGCGAGGGTCTGCGCCAACAGCGTCTTGCCCGAACCCGTGGGGCCAATGAGCAAGATGTTGCTCTTGTCAAGCTCGACATCGGCATGATTGCCGCCATGCTCCAAGCGCTTGTAGTGGTTGTACACGGCCACGGAGAGAACCTTCTTGGCAACATCCTGACCAATCACGTAATCGTCGAGGATCTTGCGGATCTCCATAGGCTTTGGCAGTTTCTGCTTTTCGCCGCCGGCGCTATCGTCGAGAAATTCATCCTTGACGATGTCGTTACATAGTTCGATGCATTCGTCGCAGATGAAGAC
>DDOU01000010.1:0-809 GCA_002341825.1 Candidatus Igneacidithiobacillus taiwanensis
GCGGTTTTACAGCGCATGATGGACTTCTGCGATCGTGTCCATGCCGGGACCTGGTGCGGAGCCAGCGGTAAAGCGTTACGCCAGATCGTCAATGTGGGCATCGGTGGCTCCTACCTGGGACCAGAAATGGCCTACCATGCCCTGCGTCGCTATCGCGTGCCGGGGATACGGGAATACTTCGTCGCCAATGTGGATGGCGCCGCCCTGGAGGCCGTGCTGGCCGAGCTCGACCCAGAACAGACACTTTTTGTGATCGCCTCCAAGACCTTCACCACCCTCGAGACCATGACCAATGCCCAGGCTGCTCGCCGTTGGCTCGTTGCCGCCCTGGGCGAGGCGGCGGTGGAACGCCACTTCGTGGCGGTCTCCACCAACGACGCGCTAGTGGCAGCTTTCGGTATCCACCCGCAAAATAGCTTCGGCTTTTGGGACTGGGTAGGCGGGCGCTATTCCATGGACTCTGCCATTGGTCTTGCGACCATGCTCGCCATTGGTGCGGCGGGCTTCCGCGACCTGCTGGCGGGCTTTCGCGCCATGGACGAGCACTTTCTGCACGCGCCGTTGGCACAGAATCTGCCGGTGTTACTAGGGGTAATCGCCCTTTGGTACAACAATTTCTGGCAGGCCCAGAGTCAGGCGATCCTCCCCTACGCTCACGACCTGCGTCGTTTTCCGGCCTATTTGCAGCAGTTGCAGATGGAAAGTAATGGCAAGCGGGTCGATCTCGATGGTGTGCCACTTACGGTCGACAGCAGTCCCGTCATTTGGGGCGAGCCGGGGACCGACGGTCAGCATTCCTTCTACCAACT
>DDOU01000010.1:853-2242 GCA_002341825.1 Candidatus Igneacidithiobacillus taiwanensis
TGAGCGACTTCACCGAACAACACGACTTGCTCATGGCCAACCTCTTCGCCCAGGCCGAGGCCTTGGCCTTCGGTCGCTCTGCCGCCGAGCTTCGCGCCTTGGGGGTAGCGGAGGCACAGATCCCGCACCGGGTTTCTCCAGGTAATCGGCCGAACAATCTGCTTCTCGTCGATGCCCTCACCCCGTTTTCTCTTGGCACCCTGGTGGCGCTGTACGAGCATAGCGTCTTTACCCAAGGGGTGATTTGGGGCATCGATTCCTTCGACCAGTGGGGGGTGGAATTGGGCAAGGTTCTCGCCGCACGGGTAGACGAGGACATCCGTGGTGTGGCGACGCATCCCCACGACAGCTCGACCCAGCGTCTGATTGCGCGTTATCGGCAGGCTCGTAACCCGTAACGGGAACTTTTCCCGGCGGCAGTCTTTCCAAAGGGGAACATTTCCCCATGAGTACTGCCGCCGCAATGAAAAAAACTGCTGCATTCTTTGCCATTTTCTTACTTTCCAGTAGCGCCTACGCCGTCATTCCCACCCCGACGCTGCCGGCGCCGCCACCCATGCCAGCGCCGCAGATTTCTGGCGTCAAGGCGGCGGTGCTCCTCGACGTCAACACCAACCAAGTGCTGCTCGACCAAAACGGTCAGGCGAGTTACGACCCCTCGGGGCTGGTAAAACTGATGACGGCGTATCTGCTCTATCAGGCAGAACAGCAGAAGCTTCTGCATCCAGACCAAAAGATCTCGGTTTCGGTGCAGGCTTGGCATGCCCCGGGCTCGAGTATGTTCATCCAACCGGGGCTGCCGGTGACGGTGGACGAACTGACCCACGGCCTACTGATCGATGGCGGAAATGATGCCGCCATCGCCATCGCTCAGTCGGTGGCTGGCAGCACTTCCGGTTTTGTTGACCTGATGAATCGGGAGGCAGCACAACTCGGTTTGCAGCAAACCCACTTCGTCAACCCCGACGGCATGCCAACCCCCGGGCAGCGCAGCACCGCTCTCGACATGGCACATCTTGCCCGCGCGCTGCTGGTGAAATTTCCGCAGGTGGCTGCAGTAGCCGGGCAAGCGAGTTACCGCTACAACAACATCACGCAATACAACTACAACCCCTTGGCAGGACAAAAGGGCATCACTGGGCTGGGAGTGGGGCTCGCCGCCGCTAATAATTGGGACCTCGCGGTGAGCGCCAGCAAAGATGGGCGGAGTCTTGTGGCGGTGATTTTGGGTGCGAGTTCGCGCGCGGTGGCCGGCACCGATGCGTCGGCCATGCTGCACTATGGCTTCCACGGCTGGAAGCAGGTACAGGTTTTCCCTGCCGAGGCAGTGGTGGCGCGTCTCCATCACGTCGACTGGAGCCCGGAGACCCTCTCGGTGCATACCCTGCG
>DDOU01000010.1:2316-4503 GCA_002341825.1 Candidatus Igneacidithiobacillus taiwanensis
GCCCCGGTGGGTAGCCTCGAGCTTCTGGCGCAAGGCAAGGTCTTGAAGACAGAACCGGTCTTCGCCGCCAACGCTGTGACCAAGGCGGGTTGGTTTGCCCGGCTCTGGCATCGCGTGCGGGGGGCGTTGTGAGTTTTTTGGTCACTGCGCAAAGCGTGAACTAACCGATGGCGCTTGGTCACCGCAGTTGGCGGTTTTGGCTCCTGTTCATTGTTCTTTTCGTCCTTCTTGATGCAGTGGTGGGGCTGGGTTTCTGGACCTATCGAATTTGGCAGGAGCTACCGCCGGTGGCGCAGCTCGAGCACTGGCATCCTACCGAACCCCTGCGCATCTATGCCAATAATGGACAAATCTTGCAGGTGATCGGTCCGCAGTTACGCTATGCCTTGCCGCTGCGGGAGATTCCCAAGCCCCTGCAAGAGGCGTTCATCGCTGCCGANNACCCCATCTACTACCCGGTGAGCTTTCCCGGCATCATCCGGGCTGCCTGGGTCGATCTCATTCATTGGGGGCCGGTGCAGGGGGCAAGCACCATCACCGAGCAGGTGGCGCGCAATTTCTATCTGACGCCCAAAAAGACCATCACTCGAAAGGTGGCGGAAATCCTGCTGGCCTATAAACTCGCCTATCATTTGGATCGAGCGCAGATTCTCGACCTCTACCTTAACAAGATCTACCTGGGCGAGGGGGCCTATGGGGTGCAGGCCGCGGCCGAGACCTACTACGGCAAGACCGTGGGGCAACTGGACCTGAGCCAGATGGCGACCCTGGCGGGTTTGCCGGCGGCCCCATCTGCTTTCAATCCCATTGCCTCGCCGGCATCCGCTAAGGCGCGCCGGGACTATGTGTTGCGGCGCATGGCCAAATTGGGCTTCATCAGCCAGAAGGAAGCCGAAAATGCCATCGCCAAGCCCATCGTCGCGCACTACCACGCCCCCGCCAGCAATCTGGCCCCCTATGCCACGGATTGGATCCGTACTTGGCTGGAAAAGCAGTTCGGCCCCGATTTCACCTATCGCAGCGGCCTGCGGGTGTATACCAGCATCGACCCGCGGGACCAGCGGGCCGCGAGCCGGGATCTGGCCATTGGTCTCGAAAATTATGCCATGGGTCTCGATAGCATGGATCCCAAGGCCTGGCATGGTCCCATCGCGCAACTGCGTGGGCATCTATTGCGGGCTGCCTTGGCGGGACAGCGACCGCCGATGCTGCCCGATTTCGATCCCGCCAACTTGCGCTGGGCAGTGGTCAAGACGGTGGATGCACGGCAGGCGGAAATCGACATTCAGGGAAAAACCCAGGCGACCCTGACCCTGCGCGATGTGGCCTGGGCCCGTTTGCGGCCCAACGACGAGCGGCCGCAGGCGGTTAACCAAGTGCTGGCGGCAGGGGACCTCATTTGGGTGCGACCTTATGTGGCAGCGGCGACGGCGGGCACGGGCAACCCCGTCTGGGGTACCCGGGTCTGGCATGCGGTACCCCATGGCGGTTGGCAACTGGCGCAGATTCCCCATGTGCAGGGTGCCCTGGTCTCCCTCAATAGTCGCAGTGGAGCGATTCTGGCGCTGGCGGGAGGCTTTAGCTACGAATTGAGCCATTTTGACCGCGCCCTCTATGCCTATCGGCAGCCGGGCTCGGGCTTCAAACCCTTTGTGTACAGCTCGGCCATCGACGCGCCCGCCTTGTTGGCCAGTGGCCATAAAGGCTATTACACCCCGGTTTCGCTGATTGCCGACACGCCTTTGATCATCCATCTCGGCAATGGGCAAATTTATGCGCCCACCAATTACAGCCGCACCTTTTCCAACACGCCATTTCCCATTTGGGAGGATCTNNGCGGATTCCCACAACGTGCCGAGCGTGCGTTTGCTGATGGATGTGGGTATCCCCTACGCAAAACGCTATGTGCAGCGTTTTGGGTTCCCGGCCTCTCAGGTACCGGCAACCCCTTCCATGGTTCTCGGTGCCGGAGATTTCACTCCTCTGCAAATGGCGCGCGCCTACGCCGTTTTTTCAAGCGGCGGCTTTCTTCCGCACCCCTATCTCATTCGCAGGATCGTCACTGCCAATGGTACGCAGGTAGCCCTGCTCCATTGCCCGCTGGCCTATCGACCGCCAAGTCAGCAGACCGTCATCCCGCCGGGGGTTGCTTATTTGATGACCCGGATGATGGAGCGGGTGATCCGT
>DDOU01000133.1:0-4483 GCA_002341825.1 Candidatus Igneacidithiobacillus taiwanensis
GACGTTGCCACATTGCGGCAGTCTTCGATTTGTATGGGGCCTGCGGCACGCAGTGCGGCCATGGCAAAGGACATGGCGATACGATGATCGCCGTGGCTATCGACCCGGCCACCTTGCAGGGCGCCACCGTGGATGATGGCGCCATCGGGTTGCTCTTCGACGGCTATACCGAGGGTGCGCAGACCAGTGGCCATGACGGCAATACGGTCGCTCTCCTTGACCCGAAGCTCCTCAGCGCCGGAAATGACGGTTCGCCCTTCGGCGCAAGCCGCGGCGATGAACACCGCTGGAAACTCGTCAATAGCCAAGGGGACGAGGCGCGGCGGGATGTCGATACCCTGCAAGCGGGCAGAACGTACCCGAATATCGGCCACCGGCTCGCCGCCCACTTCGCGCAACTGGGTGAGATCGATGCGGGCGCCCATGCGGGTGAGGATTTCGATCACCCCAGTGCGGGTGGGGTTGATGCCGACATTCTCGAGCAGCAGGTCGGAGTCGGGAGCGATGGTGGCACCCAGTAAAAAAAACGTGGCAGAAGAGATGTCTGCCGGCACATCGATGGTCTGTGCCTGCAGCGTGCCACCGCCTTCCAGACAAGAATACAGGGGTTCCTGTGCCAAGGCGTAGCCAAAACCGCGCAGCATGCGTTCGCTATGGTCTCGGGTGGGGGCAGGCTCGCGCACGCAAGTACGCCCTTTGGCGTAGAGGCCAGCCAGCAGGATGGCGGATTTTACCTGGGCGCTGGCTATGGGCAGGGTATAGTTGATACCGTGCAGCGGGGCACCCACGATCTGTAGCGGCGCCCTGCCTTCCTGGGCTGTAATCCGCGCGCCCATTTGGCGCAGAGGCTCGATCACCCGGCCCATGGGGCGACGCTGCAAACTCTCATCGCCAATCAGGGTGCTGGCAAATCTCTGGCCGGCAAGCACACCGGCCAGCAGACGCATGGCCGTTCCTGAATTGCCGCAGTCGAGAGGAATCTGCGGCGCTTGCAGACCCTGCAGGCCGACCCCATGGATACGCAAGCAGCCCTCACGCGGGCCTTCTATGGCAACGCCCATGGCGCGGAAGGCGGCAATGGTGGCCAGGACATCGGCACCCTCGAGCAGCCCCGTTACTTCGGTAACGCCATTGCTCAGAGCGCCAAGGATCACGGATCGATGGGAAATCGATTTATCCCCGGGCACTCGTAGCCGCCCGCGCAGCGCCCCTCCCGGCTGAACGATGTACTGCATTCCTTACCTCATCCTGATGGAAACTGAAATTGGGAGCGCGCCCGTTGCCCGCGCGCCAGACTTGCCGCCAACGCTGCCCGATCGCCTGCCGCCAACTGGGCATCGAGGCGCGCGAGTTGCTCCTGCAAGCGCTGCAGATCGGCGCGCACCGCCGACCGGTTCTGTTCGAGAATATCCGCCCACAGCTGCGGGTCGCTGGCGGCAATACGGCTGAAATCGCGCAATCCGCTTCCCGCTAGCAGGCTGAGATCCTCCTCCACGTCGCCCAACATCTCTAGATAGGCAAAGGCGAGCAGATGTGGCAGATGGCTGGTCGCCGCCAAGGCGCGATCGTGCGCTTCGGCAGACATTTCGAGCACTTCGGCACCAAGGGTCTGCCAAAATTGCCGCAACCGGGCGAGCACATCAGTATTCGGCTGCGCACCAGGACAGAGTACGCAGCGGTAATTGCGGTACAGCTCCGCCCGCGCCGCCGCAAAACCCTTCTGTTCCGCGCCGATCAGTGGGTGGGAGGAAAGAAAACGATGCCCGAGCAGGCTTTCGCCGTACGGCACGTGTTCGGCCTTGACGCTAGCTAGATCGGTGACCACGGTGTCGCTGCCAGTCGCCTGGGCCGCGAGTTGCAGAAGCTGCGGCAGGGCCAGAGGCGGCACCGCCAAAACCAGGAGGTCCGCCTGCGCCAGAGGCAGGGATGCAGGATCCTGCTCTACTCGGTCAAATACCGGTACCCCATTGACGACGGCAGCACGCGCGCCCTGTAAGTCGGCGCTCGCACCACCGCCACCAAGCAAGGTCCCAGAAAAGCCTCGCGCCCGTAGGGCCAAGGCCAAGCTCCCCCCCATCAGGCCCAAGCCGATGATGGCAATGCGCTGAAAGGGAGAAGCCAGCATCTCAGAGACTGCGACCAATGGCCTCGGCAAGTTTGCGCAGATCGCCCATCAGGGTTTGCAACTGCTCCGGGCTCAGGGCCTGGTCCGCGTCGCACCAAGCCTCTTCCGGACAGGGATGGGACTCGATGAGCAGGCCATCGGCCCCCGCCGCAATCGCCGCCTTGGCGAGGGCGGGCACCAGCCAGGTCTTGCCCCCAGCGTGACTGGGATCGACGATCACCGGTAAGTGGGTTTCCTTTTTGAGGAAGGGAATGGCAGTAACGTCAAGAACATTGCGGTAGCTGGTCTCGAAACTACGAATGCCGCGCTCGGCGAAGATGATGCGGTGGTTACCGTGGGCGGCGATGTACTCCGCCGCCATCAACCACTCCTTGACGGTGGCGCTCATGCCGCGCTTGAGGATGACGGGCACCTGCAGGCGTCCGACCTCCTTGAGCAAGTCGAAGTTTTGCATGTTGCGGGTACCGATTTGGATGACGTCGACGCGTTTTTCGAGGAACAAGTCGATTTTACGCACATCCATGAGCTCGGTGACGATGGGCAGATCGTAGGCATCGGCGGCATCGCGGAAATAATCGAGACCTTCGTCACCCACGCCTTGGAAGGTGTAGGGGCTGGTGCGCGGCTTGAAAGCACCGCCACGCATCAGCCGACAGCCGGCAGCCTGCACGGCAGCTGCAGCTCGGCGCATCTGCTCGGGGGTCTCTACCGAGCAAGGTCCGGCAATCACTTGGATTTGCGGGCCACCAAAGGGAATACCGCGCACCTCGATGATGCTATCGGAGGCTTTGAATTCACGGCTGACGAGCTTGTAGGGTTTGAGAATGGGCATGACCTGTTCCACGGCGGGCAAGGATTCGAGCATCCCTTCGGCAATCAATCGCTCGTCGCCGATGAGGCCGACCACGGTACGCTCGGCGCCATTGCTCACCATAGGCTGCAAGCCCAACTCGCGGATGCGCCGCAACAACTGCTCTCGTTGCTCCTCAGTTGCCTGGGGCTTGACGATGACGATCATGATTCAGAGTACCTCGCCCAAAGTCTGTAAAAAACGCTGATTTTCCTCCGGCAGGCCAATACTCACCCGCAGGTGGGAGGACATGCCGTAGGGCCCCAGCGGCCGAATGATGACCCCCCGTTGCAGCAGGGCTTGATACAAGTCTTGCGCCGGGCGGGGAGTAAAAAAGGTGATAAAGTTGCCCGCAGCCGGCAGCGTTGTCAATCCGTAGTCGTGCAAGCCCTTTTCGATAAGGGCGAGACCGGCGCGATTGTTGGCCAGCGCTGCGGCGAGGTGTTCGGTATCGTCAAGGGCAGCAATTGCCGCCACCTGCGCCAAGCTATTGCTGTTGAAGGGCAAACGCAGACGCTCCAAAAGCGCAATGAGCTCTGGCGCTGCAACGGCATAGCCACAGCGCAAGCCCGCCAAGCCATACGCCTTGCTGAAAGTGCGGGTTATCAACAAGTTGGGATGCCGAGCGAGGCGATCGATACCGTTTGGATAATCCACGGCCGTCATCAACTCGGCATAGGCCTCGTCGAGGACGACCAGCACATGCTCTGGCACCTTGGCCAAGAAGGCATCGAGGGCCGCCCCAGTAAAAGAGGTGCCGGTAGGATTATTGGGGTTGGCGAGAAAGACCAGGCGCGTGGAGGGCCCAATCCGCGCGGCCATGGCGTCGAGATCGTGGCCGTAGTCGCGGGCCGGCACTTGCACCAGTTCCGCCCCTACCGAGCGCGCCGCGATGGCATAAGAGGCAAAGGCATATTGGGAGACGATGACCTCGACCCCGGGGCCCGCAAAACAGCGACAAAGCATAGTGAAGATTTCATCGGAACCATTGCCGAGGAGAATCTGCTCCGGCGCGACTTCGAGGCGCTCGCCCAAGGCGCGGCGCAACTCCGGCGCCGAACCCTCGGGATAGCGCCCGAGATCGGGAACCGCGGCGGCAATGGCGGCCTGTACCTTGGCGCTGGTGCCCAGGGGATTTTCGTTGGAGGCGAGTTTGATGGCGTTGTCGATACTCAACTCGCGTTTTAGTTCGGCCAGGGGTTTGCCCGGCTGATAGGGTTGCAGGCCCTGCACCCAGGGCATGGTTTGCCATGCAGAAGTCATCAGTACACCGCCCGTGGATAGCTACCCAAAATGCGCAGGAAAGCCGCTGTCTCCTGCAGCGTGGAGAGAACCTCTTGCACCTTGGTATCTTGTTGATGACCAAGGAAATCGAGATAGAAAACATACTGCCAACGCGCACTGCGTGCGGGCCGGGATTCGATGCGGGTGAGGCTGATCTCGGCAGCCGCAAAGGGCGCCAGCAGAGCGTAGAGGCTACCGGCCCGGTGCGCGCCGCCAACGACGAT
>DDOU01000133.1:4521-11339 GCA_002341825.1 Candidatus Igneacidithiobacillus taiwanensis
CTGTTTTCCGGGTTATCTTCGATTCCCTCGGCCAAGATTTGCAGACCAGCGTGGCTTGCCGCCGCACGCGTCGAGATGGCGGCACCTTCGGGGTCGCTGGCGGCGCGCTGGGCAGCCTCGGCATTGCTCGGGGCGTCGCAGAGCTCAATGCCAGGAAGGTTTTGCGCCAACCACTGCCGACATTGGGCCCGAGTCTGATAATGCACGTGTACCCGCCGAATGGCCTCGCGGGGAATGGCGGCGACGAGATTGTGGACGATCCGCAACTCGACCTCGCCACAAATCTGTAGGGGGTAGTCGAGCATGAGGTCGAGGGTTTGATTGACTGCCCCCTCGGTGCTGTTCTCCACCGGTACCACCCCGAATTGGGTGGCACCGCTGTCGGTTTGGCGAAAGATCTCAGGGATGTTGTTTACCGGCACGAAGGCGGCGGCGTGGCCAAATTGCTTTTCGGCAGCAAGCTGCGAGAACGTACCCGCGGGGCCGAGATAGGCGACCCGTAAGGGTTGCTCGAGCGCCAAGCCCGCCGAGATGATTTCCCGAAAAATCGTACCAATTTGCTCGGCACTGTAGGGACCGGGATTTTGCGCTACCACCCGACGCAGAATTTCGGCTTCGCGATCGGGGTGGTAGAACTGCGTGCTGCCCGCCGCTTGCTTGCATTCCCCAACCGCTTGGGTCAGGCGACCCCGTTCGCCGAGGAGGCGCAGGATCTCGCCATCGACGCGGTCGATTTCCTGCCGCAAGGCCAAGAGCTGGGGATCTGGCGCTTCAGCCATGGCGACGCGCGAAATCGCCAAGAAAATCCACCAAAGCCTGCACCCCGGTTTCGGGCATGGCGTTGTAGAGGGAGGCGCGCATACCGCCCAGCAAACGGTGCCCCTTGAGCTGTAACAGCCCCCACTCTCCGGCTTCGCGCAAAAACGCGGCGTCGAGGGCGGCGTCGTGNNAAGGGCACATTCATGCGCGAGCGATTGCGTGGGGCGACATCATTGCGATAGAAACCGCCGGACTGGTCGATGGCGTCGTAGAGCAAGCGCGCCTTGCGGGCGTTGCGTTCGGCCATGGCCGCAAGCCCCCCTTGCTCCAGTACCCAGCGAAATACCAGACCCGCAACATAAATCGCGAAGGTTGGCGGGGTGTTGTACATGGAATGCTCTTTGGCATGCACGGCATAGTCGAGCATGGTCGGCAGTTGCGCGCCAGCTCGGCCGAGGAGATCGTCGCGAACGATGACCAGGGTCAGTCCTGCCGGGCCGATATTTTTTTGGGCACCCGCGTAGAGCAGACCGAAACGGCTCACGTCGAGGGGTTTGGAGAGGATGTTAGAAGAGACGTCCGCCACTAAGGGCACGGAACCGAGATTAGGGATGAAGTCGAACTCGATGCCGTCGATGGTTTCGTTATCGGCATAATGGCAGTAGCGATACTCCCCCTGCAGTTGCCACTGCTCCTGCACGGGCACGGCGTGGTCGCGGTGTTCTGCATTGCTGGCGACGATATCGATATTCCCGCCCAAGCGCCGGGCTTCGGCGCTGGCCTTGCGCGACCATACCCCGGTCTCGACATAGGCGGCCCTGCCCGAAGCCAACAGATTGAGGGGGACCATGGCAAACTGCAGGCTTGCCCCGCCCTGCAGAAACAGCACCCGATAGTTGTCGGGGATGGCGAGGAGTTCGCGCAGGTCGGCCTCGGCTTGGGCGATGATGCCGCTGTACTCCTTGCCGCGGTGGCTCATCTCGAGGATCGACATGCCGCTGTCGTGCCAATCGGGAAGCTCTTCCTGCACTTGTGCCAACACTGGTTTAGGCAAGACCGCCGGACCGGCGCTGAAATTATAGATAGGGCGCTTCATAGGTCGTCGATGGGCAGCTGTCCCTGCCCCTCCTCGTCTTCTTCGGAGTCTGCAATGAGCGCTAGGCCGGCAAGATGCTCACCTTCGTTCAGAGTAATGAGGCGCACACCCTGGGCGTTGCGACCGGTGCGGCGGATTTCCCGTACCGCCATGCGGATCAGGGTGCCACCATCGGAAACCAACATGAGCTCGTCGCTATCCTGTACCGCCAGCGCTCCTACTACCTTGCCGTTGCGAGCATTGCTCTGGATGGCGATGACACCCTTGCCGCCACGATTGGTGCGACGATACTCGGCAACTGGCGTGAGTTTGCCGTAGCCGTTGGCGGTGGCGGTGAGGATGACCTGCGATTCGTCCACCAACTGTGCGGAGATGACACGGTCGTCTTCTGCCAAGGAAATGCCCCGCACCCCGCGCGCCGAGCGCCCCATGGGGCGCACCTTCTCTTCGGGAAAACGCACGGCCATGCCGTCGCGAGTGAAAAGCATGAACTCCCGTTGCCCGTCGGAGAGGCAGACGGCAACTAGCCGGTCACCGGGGTCGAGATTGATGGCGTTGATCCCTTGGCTACGCGGGCGAGAGTAGTCCATGAGCGGCGTTTTCTTGACCACACCAAGCGCAGTGACCATACACACAAAGAGGCCGTCCTGGAACTCCCGCACCGGTAGCACCGTGGTGATGCGCTCGCTCGGGGCCAAAGACAGGAGGTTGACGATGGGCTTGCCGCGCGCGCCACGTCCGGCCTGGGGCAGTTGATAGACCTTTTCCCAGAACACCTTGCCAAGGTTGCTGAAAAAGAGCACGTAGGCATGGGTAGAGGCGATGAACATCCGCTCGACGAAATCTTCTTCTTTGGTGGTCGTAGCGAGCTTACCGCGCCCGCCGCGACGCTGGGCGTTGAAAACCGCGACCGGCTGCGCCTTGATGTAACCGGCGTGGGTGAAGGTGACGACCATGTCTTCTTCGGCAATCAGATCTTCATTGCTGATATTGCCGGTATCGGCCACGATCTCGCTGCGTCGGACATCGCCGTACTGATCGCGGATGGCAATCAGCTCCTCGCGTACCACCGCCATCAAGCGCTCATCAGAACCGAGGATGGCCAGCAGTTCGCCAATCCGTTCCAACAGCCCAAGGTACTCCTCGCGGATTTTGTCCTGCTCGAGACCGGTGAGGCGATGCAGGCGCAAGTCGAGAATGGCCTGGGCTTGCGCCTCGGAAAGATGATAGCCGTCGGGCTGCAGACCAGCAGAGGGCTCTCCCCGTTCTCGTAGCAAGGCCGCAACCAAGCCTGGCTCCCAGACCTTTGCCAGCATCTGCGCCTTGGCCTCGGCGGGGCTCGCAGCAGCGCGAATGAGGGCGATCAGCGGATCAATATTGGCCAAGGCGACCGCCAAGCCCTCCAAAATATGAGCACGGTCGCGGGCTTTGTGGAGTTCGAAGACGCTGCGCCGGGTGACGACTTCGCGCCGGTGGCGCAGGAAGGCCTGCAGCAGCTCGCGCAGGCCGAGGGTGCGCGGCGCGCCATCGAGCAGGGCTACCATATTGATATTGAAAACGCTCTGCATGGCGGTGTGCTGGTAGAGGTTATTCAGCACCACGTCGCCAATAGCATCGCGCTTGAGTTCGATGGCAATGCGCATTCCCGACTTATCGGACTCATCGCGCAGGTCCGAAATACCTTCGAGACGCTTTTCCTTGACCATCTCGGCAATGCGCTCGATGAGCTTTGCCTTGTTGACCTGATACGGCAGCTCGCTGACGATGATGCTCTGCCGACCGGATTTTTTGTCGACTTCGATTTCGGCACGGGCACGCATGACCACGCGCCCGCGGCCGGTGCGGTATGCCTCGACGGCACCCTCGCGCCCCAGAATGATGGCCGCGGTAGGGAAATCGGGCGCGGGAACCAGGGCAAAAAGGGCTTCGTCGGAAAGTTCGGGATCATCGACCAGGGCCACGCAGGCCGTCATGACTTCGGTGAGATTGTGGGGCGGTATGTTGGTCGCCATACCCACGGCAATACCCGCCGAGCCGTTGATGAGCAGGTTCGGGATGCGCGCCGGCAAGACCAGAGGCTCGACTTCCTTTTCGTCGTAGTTGGGCCCGAAATCGACAGTTTCCTTGTCGATATCCGCCAGCATCTCATGGGCGATACGCGCCATACGCACTTCGGTGTAACGCATGGCGGCAGGGCTGTCGCCATCCACCGAACCAAAGTTTCCCTGGCCATCGATGAGGGGATAGCGCATGGAGAAGTCCTGCGCCATGCGGACGATGGTATCGTAGACTGCCGTATCGCCGTGCGGATGGTATTTACCGATGACGTCGCCAACCACGCGCGCCGACTTTTTATAAGGCTTGTTCCAGTCGTTGCTCATCTCGTGCATGGCATAGAGCACACGCCGATGCACGGGCTTGAGGCCATCGCGCGCGTCGGGCAGAGCGCGTCCGACAATGACGCTCATGGCATAGTCCAAATAGGACTGGCGCATCTCCTGCTCGAGGCTGACGGGGATGGTTTCCTTGGCGAAATCTACCATTTTTCTACTTTCCAACGTCGGGAATATCTTTGGATTATGCCAGCATTCCCGCCGTAACGCACTCGCTCAGCCACGCAGAGCGGCCAACCCCTCGCGCAGGGGCGCCTGCGCCACGCCCCGCTCGGTAATGATTCCGGCAATCAACTTGGCTGGGGTGACGTCGAAGGCCGGATTGCGCACGGCTACCCCGGCTGGTGCCATCGCTTGGCCTCCGCAGTTCCGTACCTCGTCCGCGGCGCGCTCCTCGATGACGATCTGGCTACCATCGGACATGGCAAAATCCACCGTGCTGAGGGGGGCGGCAACAAAAAACGGTATTTGATGATAATGAGCCAAGACGGCGAGGCTATAGGTGCCAATCTTGTTGGCGGCATCGCCATTGGCGGCAATGCGATCGGCACCCACGATCACCGCCTGGATGCATCCTGTGGCCATCAAATGACCAGCGGCAGCATCTACATTCAACGAAAAGGGAATTCCCTCTTTCTGCAGCTCCCAAGCGGTGAGACGCGCACCTTGCAGCCAGGGGCGAGTTTCATCGGCGTAGATCTGCCAGTCGCGGCCGGCGGCAATGCCCGCGCGAATGACGCCAAGTGCCGTACCATAGCCCCCAGTGGCCAGGCTGCCGGTGTTGCAGTGGGTAAGAATGCCGCCGCGATCGGGAAGGACTTGGACGCCAAATTGGCCCATGCGCTGGTTGTCGGCGATGTCTTGGATCAGCAATTGCTCGGCGGCTGCGAGCAGCGCCGCGCGGGCGCCAGCCGCGTCTTTACAGTGTTCGGCAAGGGCAAGTTGCCGGTCGATGGCCCAGGCGAGGTTGACCGCCGTCGGTCGCGCTGCCCGCAGTTCCTCGGCGGCAGAACGTAGCGCGTGGCGCCAATCGGACTGCGCGGCGGCATGATCCATGGCGAGGACCATGGCAAAGGCCGCGGTAATGCCAATGGCCGGTGCACCACGCACCACCATGTCGCGAATCGCCTGCCCCACTGCACGGTAATCACGCAGGGCCAGATAGATTTCCTCTTGCGGCAAACGGCGTTGATCCAACAGTTCGAGGGCGTCATCCTGCCAACGGATGGGGCGAATTTGCATGGTCTGCTCCTTGGGGTAACTGGGCCGGCGTCAATATACGAAGTGGGCAGGAAACTGTAAAATCGGGCGCATTCGATTCTAAGGAAAAACCGGCCATGTCCTCACTCCCTGTCCTGCGTCTACGCGCTCATGAAGATCGGCGCCTGCGTGCCGGGCATTTGTGGATCTACAGCAACGAAGTCGATACCGCGCGCACTCCCCTTACCGCCATCGAGCCGGGAGCGGTGGCACGCCTGGAAGACAGCCACGGCAAGGGCTTGGGGCTGGCGCACGTCAGCCCGCACTCTTTGCTCTGTGCCCGCTTGCTGACGCGCGATGTACGCGAGGAAATCGACGTCCACTTCTACCGAAAACGCATAGCCGCCGCCCAGGCGTTGCGCGCTCGCCTGCTGAGCACGCCGTTCTATCGCCTAGTGCATGGCGAGGGCGATGGGCTACCCGGTCTCCTCATCGACCGTCACGGAGAGTACCTCGTCCTGCAAATCGGCAGCCACGGTATGGAGCGCGATCTGCCCCTCATCGTCTCCGCGCTAGAAGCAGAAATCCCCCAGCGCGGTATCCTGCTCAAGGCCAGCGGTCCGGCGCGCGCCCTCGAGCAGCTGCCAGAACGCGTCGAGGTACTTTCTGGCGAGGTACCGGCAGAGATTGCCATCGAAGAAAACGGCTGTCGCTTTTGGATTGATCCCTATGGCGGTCAAAAGACTGGATGGTTCTATGACCATCGTCGTAACCGCGCCATGCTGCGCAGCTTTGCCAGCGGCCGGCGGGTGCTCGACCTATTCTCGTATTCTGGCGCCTTCGCTCTGCCCCTAGCTCAGGCCGGTGCCGCAGAAGTGATCGCCATCGATGCCTCCGCCAGCGCCCTCGCCTTACTGCAGCGCAATGCCGAAGACAATGGTTTGGGCAGCCAAGTGCAGGCGCGGCAAGGAGATGCCCTCGATCAATTGCGCCTGTTGCGCGACCAAGGCGAAAGTTTCGACCTGATCGTTCTCGACCCGCCAGCCCTCATCAAATCGCGCAAAGACAGCAAAGAGGGCACCCAAGCCTATCGCCGTCTCAATGACATGGCCTTGCGGCTGCTGCGTCCAGGCGGACTGCTCTTCACCGCTTCTTGCTCCTTCCACATGCCGCGCGACCAACTCCTGCACGAAATTCGCCAAGCCAGCCGTCGCAGTCCCTGCGTCATCCTTGCCGAGGCCGGGCAAGACTTGGACCATCCCGTGCCACCCGCCGTGCCCGAGAGCCGCTATCTCAAAGCCTTTTTGTTGCAACGGCCGGAATATACGGAAGACAGCCCGGACGTTGCCGATGGAGACGCAAACGGGTTT
>DDOU01000179.1:0-1787 GCA_002341825.1 Candidatus Igneacidithiobacillus taiwanensis
CGACTCTTGGTCATCAACAGCCCGTCCAATCCCTCTGGTAAGGGCTATTCTGCTGCGGAACTAGCTGCCTTGGGTGACGTACTCCGTGCACACCCGCAGGTCCTGATCGCCAGCGACGATATGTACGAAAAAATCCTTTTTGCCGGGGCACGTTTCGTCAATCTCGCCATGGCATGCCCGGACCTGCAAGATCGCTGCATTGTCCTCAATGGTGTATCCAAGGCCTACGCCATGACCGGATGGCGAATTGGTTACTGCGCCGGGCCGGCGCCGCTCATCGCCGCGATGGAGACGGTACAGTCGCAAAGCACCTCCAACCCCTGCTCCATTGCCCAAGCCGCGGCGCAAGCTGCCCTGGAGAGCGGTGATACCCTCCTTGCGCCCATGTTGCAGGCTTTCGAATACAGGCACAACTACGTCTACGAGCGTTTGCGTGCCCTTCCAGGGGTCCAGGTTCTCCCTTCCGATGGAACTTTCTATAGCTTTCCTGGCTTTCAGGAAGTGATGCAAAGCAAGGGAATCCCCAACGATCTGGTATTGGCCGAAAAACTGCTGGAAGCAGGGGTCGCCGTGGTGCCCGGTAGTGCCTTTGGTAGTCCGGGACATCTGCGTCTATCGTTTGCTACCAGTGAGGCAAACCTCACCCGCGCCCTCGACCGCATCAGCCAGTTTGTCACCGGCTGAGCGCGGGTACGTACCACAATTTTTCGCTTACGACGCGTACCCAAAAACGCGCACGTGGCTAGCAACTAGGCGGGCGCGAGCTAGCGCCTCGTCTACCGTCTCAGCACTGGCCAGCGCAACTCCCAAGCGACGTAGCTTGTCCGCCTGCGGTTTGCCAAAGAGGCGCAAGTCGCTATCCGCTACTGCCAAGGCCTCCGCGAGCCCAGCGTACTGCGGCCCCCAACCGACCTTCTCGGCGCGGATCACCGCCGAGGCCGTTGGCCCGTAGAGACCAGGGTTGACGGGCAGGCCGAGAATGGCGCGCAGGTGCAGATCGAATTCGCTTTGACGTTGGCTCATCAGGGTGACCATGCCGGTGTCGTGAGGGCGCGGTGAAACTTCGCTGAAGTACACCTCATCACCGCGAACAAAAAATTCCACCCCAAAGATTCCGCGCCCGCCCAGGGCATCGGTCACTCGCTTCGCCATCTCTTGGGCTTTGCGCAGGGCCTTTTCGGCCATTGGCTGGGGTTGCCAAGACTCGACGTAATCGCCCGCCTCTTGGCGGTGCCCTATGGGTGCGCAAAATACGGTGCCCTGTGCGGCGCGTACCGTCAGCAGGGTAATCTCGAAGTCAAAATCGATAAAGCCCTCGATGATGACCCGCTGCCCCTGTACACGCCCGGCGGTCTGCGCCTTTTCCCAAGCGCTCGCCAGATCTCCGGCATTTTGTACGAGTGACTGCCCCTTCCCGCTCGAAGACATCACTGGTTTGATTACGCAGGGAAAACCAATGGTCCTGCTGGCTTCTTCCAGCGCTGCCAAACCATTGGCAAAGGCATAGGGAGAGCAGCGCAGCCCTAACTCCTCCGCCGCCAAGCGGCGAATGCCCTCACGATTCATGGTCAGGGCAACGGCGCGGGCGTTGGGGATCACCGTACAGGATCCCTGCTGTTCCAGTTCAGCCAGGGCGTTGGTGGCTATGGCCTCAATCTCCGGTACCACGAAATGTGGCCGCTCCCGCGCGACGAGCGCCAGCAAGGCCTCGGCATCGGTCATATCCACAACGTGGCTGCGGTGGGCAACCTGCATAGCAGGCGCGTCGGCATAACGATCGACAGCAA
>DDOU01000179.1:1832-2801 GCA_002341825.1 Candidatus Igneacidithiobacillus taiwanensis
AAGAGCAATAAGCGTGTTGCCCCGGCCGCTAAAGGGGTGCCCAAAGATTCCTGCATTTTCTTCTTCCTGTGCAATGGCTGACTATACTCAAAGGATACCGCGTGCGGCGGCAATCGTCAGGAGGCAAGTCATGGGTGTAGGCAAGATCGGAATGGTGGGTTTGGGGCGGATGGGCGGCAACATGGCGCGCCGTCTGCAGCGCGATGGCGCGGCGGTAGTGGCCTATAACCGCCATCTTGCCAAAGCCAAGGAGCTGGCCCAGGAAACCGGCATGCAGGCCGCTGCATCCCTGGCAGAGTTGGTACAGCAGCTACCAGCGCCGCGGGTGGTCTGGCTCATGCTACCGGCAGGTAACGCTACCGCAGAACATATTGCCGAGTTGCTGCCCCTCTTGGCGCCCGGAGACGTTTTGGTAAACGGCGCCAATGCTTTTTACCAAGACTCCATGGCGCAAGCCAAGGAGGTAGAGGCGCGGGGAATCGACTACGTCGACGCCGGTGTCTCCGGTGGTGTCTGGGGATTACAGGAGGGCTATGCCCTGATGGTCGGCGGCAGCCACGCGGCGGTGACCAAGGTGGAGCCTTTCCTGAAAATTCTTGCGCCCGCGGCGGATAAGGGCTGGCTCCACTGCGGTCCCGTCGGTAGCGGTCATTTCGTCAAGATGGTCCACAACGGCATTGAATACGGCATGATGCAGGCCTTGGCCGAGGGTTTCGCCATCTTACAGGGCAAAGAGGAGTTTGCTCTCGACCTTGCCGCGGTAGCGGAAATGTGGCGCTACGGCAGTGTGGTGCGCTCCTGGCTCCTCGATCTCACGGCGGCTACTCTGGCGCAGGATCAGCAGCTAGCCGATATCGCACCGGTAGTGGCGGACTCCGGCGAAGGCCTGTGGACCGCCCAGGCTGCGCTGGAACAAAAGGTTCCGGCACCGGTTATCACCCTCGCCTTGCAGATGCGCTGGGCGAGCCA
>DDOU01000179.1:2861-3101 GCA_002341825.1 Candidatus Igneacidithiobacillus taiwanensis
TCAAGGAGAGCGAATAATGAGCGACGATTGTATCTGTCAATTCGTCATTTTTGGTGCTACCGGCGATCTCGCCTCGCGCAAACTCCTACCCTCTCTTTACCACCTGCAATGCGCTGGCCTCTTGCCTCCAGATCTAAAAATCTATGCCGTTGGTCGCCGTCCCTGGGATAACGCCGGTTGGCAGGATTTTTTGCAGGAGCAACTGGAATCCTTTGCCGGAGATTTTCATCCCGAACATTT
>DDOU01000179.1:3135-3585 GCA_002341825.1 Candidatus Igneacidithiobacillus taiwanensis
AATGTATCAAGAGCTGGCCAAAACTCTGAGTCGGCCGGGGGCAGACCGACCTGATCGTAGTATTTTTTATCTTGCCATCCGTCCCCAAGATTTTTTTACCGTAGTACAGAATCTCTCCAAAGCCGGTTTTGATCGGGATGGTGACTATCGTATCGTCATCGAAAAACCCTTTGGTAATGATTTGGAAAGTGCTATCCAACTCAATGAGCAACTGCATCGACACTTTCGCGAGGAACAGATTTATCGCATAGACCATTATTTGGGTAAGGAAATCGTCCAGAATCTCTTGGTCTTCCGCTTTGCCAACCTACCCATCGAGGCGGTATGGAATCGCAACTTTATCGATCATGTACAAATTACCGTGGCCGAGGAGCTAGGTGTCGAAAACCGCGCCGGCTATTACGATCAGGCTGGCGCCCTGCGCGATATGGTGCAGAATCACCTCATGCA
>DDOU01000043.1:0-4676 GCA_002341825.1 Candidatus Igneacidithiobacillus taiwanensis
GTCGGCACGGCAGTCGGTATCGTCTTGGCTTTTTACCGACCCTTGTTATTGATTTCCGCCGATACCGATCTGGCACGGGCGGCAGGCTTGCCGGTGCGACGCTTGGAGTTGCTCTATCTGTTGTTACTTGGCGGGGCGGCTGCCCTATCGGCGCTCTCCATTGGCGTCATTTTGGCGACGACCTTACTTCTCGGCCCCGCCGCCGCCGGCCTGCGCCTAGCGCGCAAACCCTGGCAAAGCTTTCTCTACGCCCAGGGGATTGCTCTGTTTGCCGTGTTTGGCGGGATCTATCTGGCTTTTGCGAGCTATTATTGGTCGGGTGGCGCCAGCTGGCCGGTCAGCTTTTTTGTCGTCGTCCTGATTTTGCTCTGCTATCTTGCCAGCGCGCCCTTTGCACGCCAACGCCCTCGCCACGACTGATGTTCTCCCTTTTTTACCTGAATACTTGGATTGCCCTCAGCCTGTTGGCCTTGGCTGCCGGTAGTCTGGGCTATTTCGTGGTGTTGCGGCGCAGCGCTTTTGCCGCCCATGCCTTGCCCATGGCCGCCTTTCCGGGTGGCGCCCTGGCCACCTTGCTCGGCTTCGATCCACTCTGGGGGCTCGGGCTCTTCGCTTTGCTCGGCGTGCTTTTTTTGCGCCTATTCAGCCGTCTGGGGCGGCGCGATGTGGCGATGGGCTTGCTTCTGGGGAGTTTTCTCGCCCTTGGCGGGCTCTTCTTGAGCCTTGGTCGAGAATACGCGGCGCGAGTCTATGGTCTGCTTTTTGGCGAGGTGCTTGGCGTTTCGGCGGCCATGCTGCTGCCCCTCGGCGTCTTGGTGGCGATCGTCCTATTGCTGCTGCTATGGCAGTTTCCTCGTCTGTTGCTGCAATCGAGCTCCGCCGAACTGGCCGCCGCCCAGGCCATCTCCAGCAACCGGACAGACTGGCTCTTCTTCGTTCTCCTTGCCCTCGTCGCCGCCGCCGCCGTGCCGGTGGTCGGCACCCTGCTCGTTTTCACCCTACTCGTGAGCCCCGCCGCAGCAGCGCAACGGCTGTCGCGCCATCCCTATCTTGCCTGGCTTTGGGCCATTGTCCTTGCCGAACTGTTGAGCTGGTCGGCTATGGCTTTTTCCTACTGGTCCAACTGGCCGCTCAGCTTTTTTGTGGGGGTAGAGGGCGCCCTGCTCTTTTTGTTGAGCCGCGTCATCGCCCGGTCTTAAATCAGGGTCCTTCCCTCTCCGAGCGCATGGTGGCATCATCTGGAGGGAAGTAGACAGTGCAAAAATTCTCCGAGGGAAGTCATGAGTTCATCCGCGAGTAATCGACCCGATCGCTTCATCATCAGCGGCGCTCTCCATGGAGTGACCCCGGAGGCGCGCAAAAAGCTCGAGGCCTTCGAAAAACTCGGCGGTCACGTCGATTATCTGCCAGAAAAGGCCCTGGCGCTGATTCAGTACGATGGCCGCTGCGGTGCCGAAATGGAAGAACACATGGTCGCTGTACTACAGCAGGCGGGGGCCTCCTGCGAATCCCACGGCGTCATCTGCCATGGCAAGGACCATTGCGAGCCCCTCAACCTGCACGTTGGCCCCCTGGCCGAAGACCATCCCCGGCGCGGCGAATCTCTGCGCAAGCATCTCGGGCGATGGCTGCATCTCAAGCAAAACTGACGCCCATGCGTAGCCTGCGTGGCTTGGCCGCAGCGCTGTTTCTGGTTTCTGTGGCGGCGCAGGCGGCGCTTAGTCCGCAGCAGGAACAGGCCCTACAAAATGCTGCCCAGAGTTTTTCCCAGGGGCAGTACCAAGCCGCTGCAGCCGCCCTACCCCTTCTTGCCAATACCTACATGGGGCCCTGGGTGGCCTATTGGTCTCTACAGCCGCGGCTTACGACCCTGACCAACGCGCAATTCGAGCAATTTGCGGCGGAATTTCCCCACGGTGCCGCCTACCGACTGCTACGCCGCCAGTGGCTGCTACAACTCGGTAAGCGGCAAGACTGGCAGAACTTTGCCAAGGTCTACCGCAATGGTCCTGCCCCTCAGGGAATCGATCTGCGTTGCTACGCGGCAATGAATCCGCTGCTGCAGGTCGGCAGTCCCGCGCAATTGTGGAGCGCCGCCCCCGCCGGCAGTAAAGCCTGTAATCAGATGGCAGCGAGTGCCCTAACCCAAGGCCGCATTCCGCAAGCGCTGCTCTGGCACAAGCTGGCGCAAATGATGGTGGAACGAGATTTTCGGCAGGCGTCGGCGCTGGCGCAGTTTCTCCCGGGTGCGGCGGCCGCTGCCGTACAAGCCATTGGGCAAAGCGGCAGTGCCTGGTTGGCGGCAAACGGTAGCACCGCGACCCAGGTCTACGGCGAGCAAACGGGGGCGGAACTGGTGCACCTGGCCCTGCTGCGCCTGACCACTTCGCAGCCTGCCGATGCCGTCGCGCAAGCCCAGACCCAACCGGGGCTCACGTCGGCGCAGCGCGCCTCGGTGTATTATGCGGCAGGCTGGCGGGCGGCTCGCCAATTGCAATCGACGGAGGCCAGCGCCTGGTTTGCGAAAGCCGTGCGCACCGATCCCAGCTACATCGCAGCGCCCAGAATGCTGCACTGGATGGTCCGCGCCGCCCTCCTCCAAGGCAATTGGTCCTTGGTGCTGGCGGCGGTGGAACGGCTGCCAAAGGACGAGGCCAGCGCCAGCCAGTGGCAGTTTTGGAAAGCACTCGCTCTGCAACAGAGTGGACAGAACAGCCAGGCGCAGCAGATTTGGGCGCGCATCGCCTCTCCCTTCGATGCCTACGGCCAACTCGCCAGTGCGGCAATCGGCTCTTCCCTGCGCCTGCCGCCACCGGAGTCGATTTCTGCGGTGTTCAGCAGCGACCCACCAGAGACCGTTTCTGCAGCCAACGGGGTAGATGCAGATGATCTGCGCCGCGCCTTCAAGCTCTATCAACTTGGACTCTACTTCGATGCGCTTTGGGAGTGGGGGCAGGCCCTCGACCAGCGCAGTCCGGCCGCCATTCGCGCCGCGGCGAGGCAGGCGGCAGCACATCAGGCTTGGCTGTTGACCATCAACGCCAGTACCCACGTGGCCAACGACGAAGATTGGCAACAAGGCTACGTTCTGCCGTACCGTAACGACATCCTCGCCGCGGCCAGCAATTATGGCCTTGCCCCCTCCTTTGTTGCCGGGGTAATTCGGCAAGAGTCGGGCTTTGCTCCGGGCATCAGTTCGTCGGCAGGTGCACAGGGCATCATGCAGGTCATGCCGGCTACCGCCAACTGGGTCCAACAGCATTACCCGCAAACCGCTAGTGCAGACCTCCAAGAGGCGAGCGGCAACATCCGCATCGGTACCGCCTATCTTGCGTATCTGCGCCGGCAATTTGGTGACTCTCCCCTGCTCCTGGCAGCGGCCTATAATGCCGGCCCCGGGGCCGTCAATCACTGGTTGAGGAAAATCCCGGTCGGTGGCAGTCCTTGGGCGGGGGCAATCTTTGCCGCCAATATTCCCTACCAGCAAACCCGCGACTATGTCCTTGCCGTGCTCAGCAATGCCATCGTCTACCGCGCCATACTCGGGGAGGGCGCCGTCTCCCCCTTACACTATTGGAAGCTTTCCTGAGCACGCATCATGCGCTACTTGCCTCGCTGAGATTGTTCAGCCGCTCCTGCAGGCACTGAAAAAAACGATCGAAGGCAAGAAACTGCTCCTCTTCTGGCGGTCGCTGGGAAAGGGAGCGGTCGCAGTAGAGCAAACCCCACGGCGACGCATTCAAGCGTAGGATTCCGGCAGCTCCATCATGGCCTTCCGCAAGGACGCCATCGCCCGCAGCGGCAACGGTTTGCCAGTCGCCATCGAGTAGCTCTGGTGGTTGCAGAGCACCGATGCGCCATTCCTTGAGGCGCTCAGGACTGAGCCCCGAGCCCAGCCGTGCCTGCCAGCCATTGGGCGAGTGCAAGGCAAGAATGCATAGGTCCCATCCACCGGCAACGCGCAGTCCTTCCGCAGCGGTGCGTACCAGGGCAGAAAGATGGCTGCCGGAGCACGGCAGGGCATGCAGATCCGCCAGGCACTGCTGTTGCGCGGCAAGGTCGGCTTCTGGCCGACTCCCGCCTTTGCCAACCAACCATTGCTTGGGTAGGACGGCATGGGACTGCTCCAAATTGCGGCGCAACCCGAGCAGCAATTCCCGCAGCGGCTGGCGAAAATAGCCCTGCAGGCGCAGCAGTTCGCGATCCAGCGCCGCATAAGCGCGGTTGCGCATGAGTTCGCCAAGGGTGCGAGCCTCGGCCAAAATATCCATATCGTGGACTTTGGGCAGACGATGCAGATGCGACAGGCCCCAATGGTCGAGGAGCGCTTCATTGACCGGATCGAGACGAAAACCCAGCACCTCGGCCTCGGCCTCGCGGCTGTCTACCCCATGCAGGATCTGTTGGTGCACCGCATCAGCTGCCTCGGCTGGGCCACACCAAAAGGCCAGCCGCGCGATTTCGCTGAGCAGACCAGCCAGATAATAGGGCTCTGGGTCGAGATGGAGTTTTTCTGCCAAAAATCCCGCCTGGGCGGCAACCTCCACGCTCTGCCGCAACAAGGCCAGCACCTGTTCGCGAAAGCGCGGGGCGATGGTCTGCTCGAGTATGGGCGTTACCCGGCAGATGTCTTGTAGCTGATTGAGCCCCAGCATCATCAGCGCCCGCGACAGCGA
>DDOU01000043.1:4697-5870 GCA_002341825.1 Candidatus Igneacidithiobacillus taiwanensis
CGAAAAATACGGGCGGTCAGTACCGGATCGCGGCGGATGACTTCGGCAATTTTGTCCCAGCCATTATTGCCGTCTTGGCTGACCACGAGCACTTCACGCGCGCTGCTCTGCAGCAGGGGCAAATTGACCTGGGCAAGGGCCGATAAGGTTTCTTCTACAGACATGCGCCTATCTTGCGCAAGTCTGCGGAGCCAGACAATAGGCGACGCGGTGCTGCCGAAAGCGGCGTTTTCCTCTACTACTTGGCGTAAAAGCTTTGCAGACGGGCTTCGATGATTTTGGGGTTTTCGCCCTCCGCGACCCCCACCAAGCCCTCGATGAGCATTTCTCGTAAATAGCTGCGCTCATGAACGATTCCTTTGATTTTATTGGAGACCGGCAGGAAAAAGATATTTGCCGAGCCGACACCGTAGATGGTGGCAACAAAGGCGGTAGCAATTCCGGCCCCCAGTTTGGAGGGATCGGCCAAGTTCTCCATCACATGAATCAGGCCCAAGACCGCCCCCAGAATACCGATGGTCGGCGCATAGCCGCCCGCCGACTCATAGAGCTTGGCAGCCTGACGCTCCATGGCTTCCCGCGATTCCAGCTCGACTAGGAGGGTATCGCGAATCTTCTGGGGTTCGGTGCCGTCTACTAGCATCTGCAAGCCATGGCGTAGAAAGGGATCCTTGACGGTATCGAGGGCGCTCTCCAAGGCGAGCAGACCATTTTTACGGGCGCTGTTGCTCCAATCGACAATCTGCTCGATGAGGGGCTGCGCCTCGATGGCCGGGGGCTTGAGCACCCAAGGCAACATTTTGACCGCCCGCAAAAAGACCGGCAGGGTGTATTGGATCATTACCGCACCCGTCGTGCCGCCAATGACGATGACAAAAGCGGTGAGCTGGATGACAGAAGAAATACTGCCGCCTTCCAGAAATTGCCCGAGCAGGATACCGCCGACGGCAATCAGGATACCCAACAAGCTCAGGATATCCATCAGGCCTGCTCCTGCCAGTCGACCAAGGAGCCACGCAAGCGCAGAACCGCCTGGCGCAGGATCTGGGATACCCGCGACTCGGTGAGATCGATGACTTGGCCAATCTCCTTGAGGGTGAGATCTTCCTGGTAATACAAGGCGAGGACCAATTTTTCGCGTTCCGGCAGCTTGCTGATCGCTTCGTTGAGATC
>DDOU01000043.1:6064-6882 GCA_002341825.1 Candidatus Igneacidithiobacillus taiwanensis
GCCTTGGCAATTTGCTGCTCTTTTTGCCGCGCGCGACGGGGTAGCCAGTCCTGATTGCGCAGCTCGTCCATCATTGCGCCACGGATGCGGATGCTGGCGTAGGCCTGAAAAGCGGTTTCGTTGACGCTGCTTTCCTGCTGCTCGAGGGCATCGAGCAGCCCAATCAAGCCAGCCTGCACCAAGTCTCCCACATCAACGCTCGCCGGCAGGCGCGCCCGCAATCGCTGCGCAATCCGCTGCACCAGGGGCAGGTACTCTGCTACCCGGGCGCTGCGGGTGGGGGAGTCGAGGGAGGAAGAACGCATCAACCCAACCTAGGCGCCACGCCCCAAGAGACGCGAAGCGAACAGACGCGGCTCTCCCGCCCGTGTCTGCGGCTGTGGCCAGGCGAGGACGGTTTCGGCCAGGGCACGAAAGGCCTGGGAGGCAACGGCATTGGGGTAGCGCTCGATCAGTGCCTGCTGGCTGCGGATGGCGCTGCGCAGGTACGGGTCGAGGGGGATACTGCCGGCATGCCGCAGGGGAATGTCCAAATAGCGCTGCGCCACCGCTGCAAGGCGGGAAAACAGTTGTTTTCCTTCAGCCTCATCGCGCACCATGTTTGCCAACACGGAAAAATAGCGCACCCCGTAATCGCGGCTCATGACCTTCATAAAGGCATAGGCATCGGTAATGGAGGCTGGGTCGTTGGTTACCACGACCAACACATGGTCGGCAGCCTGAGCAAAGCGCAGCACATCCGTCCCAATACCCGCCGCAAGATCGATGAGCAGATAATCTACCGACTGTTCCAGGGTTCCCAGCAAATCCATGAGGCC
>DDOU01000043.1:6930-9053 GCA_002341825.1 Candidatus Igneacidithiobacillus taiwanensis
AGGATCTGGATGCCCTGCGGGCCAGAAACCAGCACCTCATCGAGGGTTTTTTCCCCGGCCAGTACATGGGCGAGGTGATAGCGGGGGCTCAGACCCAGCAAGACGTCGACATTACCCAAACCCAGGTCGGCATCGAGAAGCAGCAGACGCTTGCCGCGCATGGCCAAGGCCAGGGAGAGGTTGACCGCCACATTGGTCTTGCCCACCCCGCCCTTACCGCTGGCGACGGCCAGGATACGCGCGCCGACGCCGGCGCGATTGCGCAAACCTTCTGCCTGGTCTTTCGGTACTTGGTACATTGGCATCTCGGGGCTCCGTTTGGTCATGCTTCTCGGTACTGATTGCCGGTTACGGCGGTTTCTTGCGGCTGCAACTCCATGGCTCCCAACAATTGCTCCCAGCGCAGGGGATGGATGTCCTCCGGCACTTTTTGGCCATCGCTGAAAAATGCCAGGGGGAGCTTTCGTTGTGCTAGCCATTCCAGGGCGGCACCACAGGCAGGTGCTTCATCGACCTTACTGAGAATGGCGGCGTTGAGGGAGAGTTTTTGGTACGGTCGCATGGTCTGCTCGAGGCTGCGCCCGGCAAGGCTCGCCGGGACCAGCAAAAAGCGTTGCAGGTGCGGGCCAAGGGCGTCGAGCCAAAGTAACTGCTCGTCGAGTCGCTCGTCGCGGGGGCTCAGGCCCATGGTATCGATAAAGATCCAACGTCGCCCCTGCTGTCTTTGCAGGGCATCGAAAAGGTCTTGTGGGCCGCGGATCACCTCCACTGGTACCCCCAGGATGCGCGCGTAGATATTGAGCTGCTCTACCCCGGCAATGCGGTAGGTGTCGCTGGTAAAGAGGGCTACCGACTCCGGCCCAAAGCGCAGCACCTGCTGCGCGGCGAGCTTGGCAACACTGGTGGTTTTACCGGCGCCGGTGGGCCCGAAGACCGCAAAGATGCCGCCGCTGCCAAGGGGGTCTGCAAGGGCTGGAATCTGTGCCTGCAAAACGCTCTGCAGGCCAGNNGGCCAAACCCTGTTCCTGTGCTGCCGCCGTAATGGTCTCCGCCCAGCTTACAAAACCCCATTCCTGCACCTGGGCCAAGGAAGGGCCGGACTGGGCGGCAGAGGCCCTTCGCGTTGCACCGCCCCAGCGTTGCTCTAGCAGCTTACGCAGTTCCTGCATCTGTTGCTGGGGCAGCGAGGGCGATGCGGCTAGGCCGGCATTGCTGTGTTCCATTCGGGCGCTGGGCACGGGTTGCGGCACCGGCGGTGCTTCCGACCAAGTCGCGGAAGCGGCGGCCAATTCGTCTTCGTTGAAATCGATTGCGGCCACGATTTCGACGCCATCGTCGAGACTCCGGTTGGAGAGGATCACTGCCTCGGGGCCGAGGGCCTGGCGAATCTGGCCAAGGACTTCTCGCGTGCTGCCACCGCGAAATCTGCGCATTTTCATCGTCCAATCATCCTCTCATAAAGCTCAGGCGCCAAGGGTGGCAACCACCCGGATGCGTTTGTTGTCGGGGATCTCGCCGTAGGACAGCACCCGCAGCCGCGGCGCAGAACGCGCCAAAAAGCGCGCCAAAAAACTCCGCAGTGGTCCCATGGCCAAGAGCACAGGCTGCATGCCACCGGCTTCCATCTGTTGCATCAATGCCCCTGCCTTTTCCATGATTTTTTGCGCCAGACCGGGTTCGATCTGTTCCCCTTGCCCATTCCGAAACCCGTCTTGCAACAACTGTTCCAGCGTGGGATCGAGCACCGCCACCGGCAACTCCGTCTGCCCGGCAAAGAGGTCTTGCACGATGTAAGGCCCCAAAGCTTGGCGCACGGCACTGGTGAGGGTGTCGATATCCTGACTCTCGGCGGCGTGTTCCGCCAAGGTTTCGACGATGGTACGCAAATCGCGGATGGGTACCGATTCGCGCAGCAAATTCTGCAGCACCTTTTTGAACTTGTCCGCCGAGAGGAGCTTGGGGATCACATCTTCCACCAGCTTGGGTGAGCGGGCGGCCAGGTGGGAGAGAAGGCCTTCTACTTCCTCGCGGCCCAGGAGGTCCGCCGCCCGCTGCTGCAGCACCTGATGCAGTTGGGTGGCAATGACCGTTGCCGGATCGACAACCGTATAGCCCAAGGCCAC
>DDOU01000043.1:9187-11626 GCA_002341825.1 Candidatus Igneacidithiobacillus taiwanensis
GTGGGCCGCAGTTCGAGATTGTCGCGCACATGCACTGCCGGCACTAGAAAACCAAAGTCCTGGGCGTATTTTTTGCGCACCCCACGGATGCGCGCCAGGAGTTCACCGCCACTGCTCTTGTCGACCAAAGGAATCAGCCGATAGCCCAGCTCCAGGCCCAAGGGATCGAGGGGCTCAACGCTATCCCAATTGACTTCCTCCGGTTCCGGCGCTGGCGGCACTATCTCCTCTGCCACATTCTGTCGCTGCCGCCTTCGCCACCAAGAATAGCCGCCAAGGATGGCGGCAACGCTCAAAAAAGGTAAGTGCGGCATACCCGGAATAATGCCGAGGAGGCCCAGAATCACGGCAACGACGATCAGCACCTCTTCATTGCGCAGCAGCTCCCCAATCAACTGCCGCCCCAGATCATTACCGGTATTGACGCTACTGACCACAATGCCAGCGGCAATGGAGATTACCAGAGCTGGAATCTGCGCAACCAAGGCATCGCCAATACTCAGCAAGGTGTAATCGTGCGCCGCCGTATTCAAAGACAAGCCATGTTGCCAAACGCCAATGATCAAGCCGCCGATCAGGTTGATGAAGAGGATGAGGATGGCGGCAATGGCGTCGCCACGTACGAATTTGCTGGCACCGTCCATGGCCCCGAAGAAATCCGCTTCCTGAGCGATTTCCTGGCGCCGCTTCTGGGCCTCCTGCTGATTGATCAGGCCGGCGTTGAGATCGGCATCGATGGCCATCTGCTTGCCCGGCATGGCGTCGAGGGTAAAGCGGGCACTGACCTCGGCAATACGCCCGGCACCCTTGGTGATGACGACAAAATTGATGATGACGAGGATGGCAAAGACGATGATGCCGACGGCGTAGTCCCCTCCCACCACAAACTGCCCGAAGGACTCGATGACCACCCCCGCGGCACCCGGCCCGTTTTGCCCATGCAGCAAAATCACCCGCGCCGCCGCAACATTGAGGGATAGACGCAGCAGAGTGGTCAGCAGCAAAGCAGTAGGAAACGCCGAAAACTCGAGGGGCTTGGTCATGTACAGGCTGACCAGGAGGATGATCAGCCCCAAACTGATATTGAAGGTAAAGAAAACATCGAGCAAAAAGGTAGGCAGGGGGATCACCAGCATCGCCAGGATCATGATGACCAGAATCGGCGCCGCCAAGGTATGCCAGTTGATCCGCCGCAGCAGTCGCAGGAGTCCCTCCATGGCTTTATTTCCCTCCCTGATCGAGTTCCGCAGGCACCGACCATTGCTCCGGTGCCACGGGCGTCCGCCCCGGCTGGGCAACGCGTAGTTGGTATAGATAGGCCAATAATTCGGCTACCGCCCGGTAGAGCACTGCAGGAATGGGTCGATCGAGTTCTACATGGTGATATAGAGCACGCGCCAAGGGAGGCGCCTCCACCAAGGGAATGCGGTGTTCCCGCGCCAGTTCTCGAATCTTTGCCGCCAATTCGTCAGCACCCTTGGCCAACACCACCGGTGCCGCATCCTTACCCTCGTCGTAGCGCAGGGCGACGGCATAGTGGGTGGGGTTGGTCACCACCACCGTTGCCTTGGGCACCGCCGCCATCATGCGCCGCCGCGACATCTCACGCTGCAAGCTGCGTATGCGCCTCTTGACCTCGGGATTGCCCTCCTGCTCCTTCATTTCGTCGCGGACTTCCTGATCGGTCATTTTCAGCTTCTCGTTATAGGTCCAGAGCTGAAAAGGCACATCAAAGGCCACGATCAACAAGGTGCTGGCGGCCATGAACAAAAAGAGCAGGCCGAGCATCGAAAAAAGATGATGGACGGCGGCCAGGGGGTCTTCGGCGATGAGCCCCAACAGGGCCCGGCGCTGAGCATAGACCAAGGTAATACCGATGCCGCCAATCACCACTGCTTTGAGCACCGCTTTGACGAGCTCGAGCAGGGCATGGCGCGATACCAAGCGCTGCAGACCCGTAAGGGGGTTGAGATGGCTAAAATCTGGCACCAGGGCCTTGCTGCTGAAATTCCATCCTCCCAAGGCCATGCCCGCGGCGAGCACCACCAGCATCAACAACAATAAAAACGGCAGCAGCCACTGCAGGGTATAGCCTGCCATTTGTACGAGATGCCGCAGCAGATCGCGCTGGTTGAGCATGGCAGCTGGCGACAGATGCAGCCCGGCATAAAGAAAATGCTGACTCTCGGCGCCAATACGTGTACCGAAAAGATACAGCACCCCGGCGGCAACCAGGAGAATGGCACTGGTAGAGAGCTCGCGAGAACGCGGAACCTGCCCCTTGCCGCGCGCCTCCTCGATGCGTTTGCCCGTCGGGGCGTGGGTGCGTTCCTGTCCGCTCTCTTCGGCCATGGCTTAGCCTCGGGCAGCCTGCAGCAAAAGGGTGTTGCTGAGCCGCAAAGACAACTGCAGCAAATGTTGCACCAGGAGCTCCATGGC
>DDOU01000043.1:11645-15485 GCA_002341825.1 Candidatus Igneacidithiobacillus taiwanensis
GGGAAAACCAATAACGAACAGATTCAGCTGCGGCGCCAACTTACTCAGCACCGCCAAGGAGACGTTGATCAGCAGCAAGGCGCCAAGCACCGGCGCTGCAATCGCGAGCCCCAGGGCAAAAATCATCCCGCCGGCATTGGCCAAGCTCTGCCAAGCCGCGCCATGCAAAACCAGCTGGCTGCTCACCGGCAAAATGGTAAAGCTACGATCCAGCACTGCCAGGGTAAGCAGTTGGCCATTCAACGACAAAAACAAGAGCAAGACGATGAGGTTCAAAAAATTGGCGAGGGTGGGCACCTGCACCCCGGTGAGGGGATCAAAAAAAGTGCTGAAGCCCAGCCCCATCTGCAAGCTGATGACCGAACCAGCAAATTGCACCGCACTAAATATCAAGGTAACGGCAAAACCAAGAGCGGTGCCGATAAGGATCTGCTCGAGGAGCAGCAAGAGCCCGCCGCCGCTCAGAAAATCTACTGGCGGCATGACCGGCAGAGCCGGCGCCAAGGCCACGCTGATCACCACCGCCAGACCTACCCGTACTTGAATCGGAATTTGGGTGGCGCTGAACACCGGTGCCGTGCTCAAAAATGCCAGTATGCGCACGAAGGGCCAGAAAAAGGCGCCAATCCACTGCTCGATCTGCAGGCTACTGACGGTAATCATTGGTTGATCAGTTGCGGAATCTGTTGAAAGAGATGAGTGGTGTAGCTCATCATCAGCTGCAGCATCCAAGGGCCGGCAATCACCCCAACCAAAGCCAAGGCCAGCACCTTCGGCACAAAACTCAGGGTCATTTCGTTGATTTGCGTGGCGGCCTGAAAGATGCTGATGAGCACACCCACCACCAAGGCCACCCCCAACAGTGGTAAAGAAAGCCAAAGGGCCGTCCAGATCGCATGTTCGGCTACGGAGATAACGCTGCCCGGACTCATCTGCTCCTCCCTAATGAATGAAGCTCTGCACTAACGAACCGATAACCAGATCCCAACCATTGACGAGCACAAAAAGCATCAACTTGAAGGGGAAAGAGACCGTAACCGGTGACAACATCATCATGCCCAAGGACATCAACACCGCCGCCACTACCAGATCAATGATCACAAAGGGGATGAAGATAAGAAAACCAATTTGAAAACCCGTCTTCAATTCGGAAGTGATGAACGCCGGAATGAGCAGGTCCATGGGCGTATCGGCGGGGGCGCGCAACTGCGGGTGGCCCGATAGCTTCACGAACAGGGCAAGATCATCCGGTCGGGTTTGCGACAGCATAAAAGAGCGTAGGGGCACCTCGGAGCGCGCCATCGCCTGGGTCAGGTTGATTTGATTTTGGCTGAGGGGCTGCAAGGCCTCGGTGTTGATCTTTTGGAACACCGGCGCCATCACGAAAAAGGTAAGGAACAAGGCGAGACCCACCATGACCTGGGAAGGCGGCATCTGGGTTGAGCCCAAGGCCTGCTTGAGCAGGGAGAGGACGATGATGATGCGGGTAAAGGCCGTCATCATCAGCAAAATGGCCGGCAAAAAGACCAGCACCGAAAGGAATAGTAGGGTCTGGATACTGAGGCTGTAGTCCGTGCCACCGCCGGGGGCGGGGCTCGCGGTTACGCCGGGAAGACCGGCAGCGAAGCCAGGGCTACTTACAAGGAGGAGTCCCCCGCCGACGATCCCGGCGCGGAGGAGGAATCCCGCGCAGGCTCTGCTGCTTGCCGAAAATTCTGCCATGATCCGTTCTTGCGCCTCTCCATTGCCTGTCGCAGCCAGCCGGTAAAGGCCAAACTGCCCGAATCCAAAGGCAGCGGTTCGCTCAGGGTATGCAGTAGGGTAATTCCTGCTGGCGTCGCCCCAAGCAATAACTGCTGCTTGCCGACCTCCACTAGCAAGAGGCGTTCCCGCGCACCAAGAGGCAGGGAGGCAACGACCCGCATTGCCCCTCCAGCACCCGCGACCGAGCCAGGCTGAAGGCGCCGAAAGACCCAGATCAAGGCAAAAAACACCAATAACACAAGAAATAAGGAACCGATCAGGCGCAGAATGGCGCCCGTAGAGAAGACTGCCGGCGTGCTCTCAGCGGCGAGGCAAGAGACCGGCGCGAGGAGGAGTAGCAAGAAGGCGTGACGAATTCTTGACGGCGACAAGTCCTTGACGACGAAATTTGCCATTAGCGCAACTTCTTTGCCCGTTCGGCAGGGCTAACGATATCCGTCAAACGGATGCCAAACTTGTCATTCACCAAGACTACTTCGCCCTGGGCAATCAAATAGCCATTGACGAGCACATCCATGGGCTCCCCGGCCAAACGCTCCAACTCCACAACCGAACCCTGGGCCAGCTGCAGCAGGTTACGAATCTGAATATGCGTACGCCCGAGCTCCACCGATAGGGTTACCGGAATATCCAGAATCATCTCCAGATTGCCCGGTACCTCGCGCTTGCCGCTGTCTTCCAGGGGGGGCATGGGTAGCGGACGTGTATCGTTGGACGATGTCGGCTCCGCAGACTGCTTCGCCTCGCTAGCCCCCTGCTCCGCCATCGCCGCTGCCCAATCTGCCATTACCTCGTCGGTAGCCCCTGCGGCCGGCATATCTTTTTCGGTCTCGCTCATCTCGACTTCTCCCACGCCGCCATGGCGTTCAGCCCTTCTGCCGTCTCCGGCACCACTGGATGATCAAATTGAATGGCATATTTGTCATTATGCACACCATATTTACCGGCAAAAACCGGGACTCCCTCGACCCGCGCCACGAGGGCTTCCGGCATCTCGATGGGAATCACATCGCCGTCACGCAGTTGCAGAATCTGACCAACGGTCAATTGCTTTTGGACAAACTCCACCCGCAATTCCAGAGGCGCTTGCTGTATTTCCTCATTCAGCGATTGGATCCAGCGTTTATCGACCTCGGAACGATCCGCCATGGTGCCTGCCGTGAGCTGATCGCGCACCGGCTCGACCATTCCATAGGGTAGACAAATCTGCAAAGTACCCGACCCCGACTCCAATTCCAGCTGGAAATCGGTTGTGATGACCACCTCGGTGGGCGTGGCGATATTCACGAACTGCGGGTTGACCTCGGAGCGCTGTAGCTCCGCCTGCAATTCGATTACCGGCTTCCAGGCCGTTTGAAAATCGTTCAATGCCATCTTCAATAGCCGATTTATGATACGCATTTCCAAAGGGGTGAAATCACGACCCTCGATACGAGTATGAAAGCGCCCATCGCCGCCAAAATAATTATCGATCACCGCAAAGATCAAGCGCGGATCAAATACGAAGAGTGCGCTACCCCGTAGAGGCTTAAGCTGCACGATATTGATATTGCTGGGAACGATCAGGGAACGAATGAATTCGCTGTATTTGACCAACTTCACGCTACCAATCGAAATTTCGGCGCTGCGGCGCAGAAAATTGAACAAATTCACTCGCCATAATCGGGAGAAGCGCTCGTTGATCACTTCCAGCGTCGGCATCCGGCCGCGCACGATACGATCCTGATTGGCAAGATCGTAGGGGCGGACGTTGCCCTCCGCGACCTGTTCCGGTGGAGACAAATCGATATCGCCGCCGTCCATACCCTGGAAGAGGGCGTCGACTTCATCCTGGCTCAAGATTTGCTCGGCCATGCCGCGAGCCCCCTACACAAAAGTGCTCAGCAGCCCGCGATGGATTTGCCCGCTCGCGGCCGGTCGCAAGGACGAGATCTCCTCGATAACGCCCGGCGCATCGGCATCAGGATCCGCACTCTGGCGGCGATTGCTCGCCGACCCCGACCCCCCAGAGCCGACATTGCTTTGGGTCAGGTTCAAACCCAAGGCGGCAAAACTCTGCTGCAACTGCGGCAGGGC
>DDOU01000043.1:15556-17260 GCA_002341825.1 Candidatus Igneacidithiobacillus taiwanensis
GACCCAAGTGTTGCGGATGGAGGTGGATCAGCGCTTGCTGCACTCCTCCCTGGGCCATCCATTGCACGCTTTGCCCAAGGGCATTGCCCCAGGCGGGTTGTTCTTGTACGGCCGGGGACAACTGCAATTGCGCGGTCGGAGCCGCAGGAGCGTTGGCACCGAGCGGCAGCATAGCACCCAAAATGGGGGTACCAGGTACTGCGTCGGCTCCCTTCGATTTGGGCGGTACGCCGCCACCCGGTACCGCTTGCTGCAATACCACGGAAAAGAGTGGCGCAGAGTCAGGATGGGGCGCCGCCGGTGCTGAGGGTATTGCATCCAGAACCAATACCCGGGCGCCGGTAACTACTTGTTCTGGCGCCGCGCCGGATGCTTTGCCGACGTAGCTCGCGTCTGCCACCGTTACCAGGCTCTTTGCCCGCGCCGCTGCGTCGGAGCGTTCCGGAAGTAGGTCTGTGGGAGAAGTAGACAGCGCAACGTTTGTCGGCCGCGTCGATTGCTGGGGTGTTGCGAGCATTGGCACAAAAGGCGCATTCCAGCCAGCAATTGGAGCTGCAGCGGTCGAGCCGTCGGCCGCTATCTTCTGTGGCTCGGATTTGGCGTCTTTAGATACGGCGGGCTCAGTCGGTTGTAGGGCGACACCCGTCGGCGGCGCCACTGATGACGCCCCGGATGCAACGACCATTTCCAACTCGGCAAAATCGCCCATTACTTCTCTAGGCGGTGGGGCAGGAACTTTTGGCGCGGCAGTAGAGTTTATCTGCTCCCTGGAGTTTGCCATGGGCTGCCCCCCCTCGAGGTTCTCGCGCTGCGGAGAACCAGACGACGTACATTCATTTCCAACGCGTATGACGGGAGGATTTTGCTCTGCGCTCCCTCCAACCATCTGCTGCGTCAATACCTCTCCAAAGCCTTGGCCACCCTTCGTCGCAGCCGGCTTGGCAGCATCGGAGCTCGACTCTATGGCTACTGGGGAGAGGGAACAGGAAACCACCGTCATACCAGGAACTCCAAAAAGCGTTTGTTGGTCTGCAAGCAAGAATCGCTCCGTCTAACGACTGCTGCGCAACTGCGTGGCGCGCAACGCCCAGGAATCCATTTCCTTTTGCATCTTTTGCAATTCTGCAAGCTGTCGCTGGTCGTCGAGGCGTTGCAGCAGGCGCGAAAATCCTTGCTCCTTCGCCTTTATCGCCTGCCACTGTTCTCGCACCAGCCGCAGGCGCTGTTCCTGTTCCCGAATCAGCTCGTCTTGCTGTACCAACAAGGCGGCTAACTGTTGCACGAAGGCGCGCCAGCGAATCGCCTCGGTACCGGCAATTCCCGCCCCTTCCCGAGCGGCAGATTCTTGCCGATATTGCTGCACATAGTCCTCTAACAGAGCGTATTTACCCCGCAGTTGTTGTACCAATTGCTGTTGGGCCAGCAGCGAACGGCGCAGATCCTGTTCCCGCATCCCCGCCATATCCTTCAGGTAGCGCAGCGTTCCTTCGCGACTCACGTGTCCGCCTCCTTGCCGGCGGCATCTTCCCCAAGGAGGGCAAAGAGCTCGGCCACCGCCGCCGTCACCGAGACCGCCTGGTGCTGGTCTTGGCGGAGGAATTCCTCGATCCGCGGGTAGAGCTGTACCGCCTGATCGAGGACGGGATCCATGCCCGGAGCGTAGGCACCTACGGCAATGAGATCGCGCTGCTCCCGGTAGCGGCT
>DDOU01000043.1:17341-21121 GCA_002341825.1 Candidatus Igneacidithiobacillus taiwanensis
GGCACGAGAGAGAACGATATGACCATCGAGAACGGCGCGGGCGCTATCAGCAATGGGATCCTGCTGATCGTCGCCTTCCATGAGAACGGTATAGAAGGCGGTAATGCTACCGCCTCCGGCAACGCCGTTACCGGTACGCTCCACCAGCGCCGGCAAGCGGGCAAAAACCGAGGGCGGATAGCCGCGCACCGCTGGCGGCTCGCCCACCGCCAGGGCAATCTCCCGTTGCGCCATGGCATAGCGGGTGAGAGAGTCCATGAGTAGCAATACATGCTGACCGCGATCGCGGTAATATTCGGCAATGGCCGTGCTTAGGTGGGCGCCGCGGATGCGGGTTAGGGCTGGGGCATCGGCAGGCGCTGCCACCACCACGGCGCGGCGACGCCCAGCCTCGCCAAGAATTTCGTCGATGAACTCCTTGACCTCGCGACCGCGCTCCCCAATCAGGCCAACGACGATGACATCTGCCTGGGTATTGCGAGCCATCATCCCCAACAAGACACTCTTACCAACGCCACTGCCGGCAAAGAGCCCCATGCGTGCGCCCCGACCAACGCTAAACAAGGCATTGATCGCGCGCACGCCCACATCCAAGGTTTCGCGAATCGGCGCCCGGTTGAGAGGATTGAAGGGTTTGCCAATCAGGGAGACCGGTTCGGCATCGGGAATGGGCCCCAAGCCATCCAGGGGTAGCCCCTGACCATCGACAATGCGCCCGAGCATATTTGGGCTGGCCACCCCTTGGGCCTCGCCGGCCAAGGGCTGGATGCGCGCGCCGGGGGCTACCCCGTGCAAATCACCAGCAGCCATGAGTTGTAGGCGCCCGTCCTGAAAACCCACGACTTCGGCGTCAACAAAACGACCATGGGCGGTCTTTACCTGGCAGCGCGTACCAACCCCGGCCGAGAATCCCTCGGCCTCCAACACTAAGCCAAGAATACGCAACAATCGCCCACTCGGTAGCAGGGGCAACAGCTTGGTCGGCAAGCGACGCTGCCAGCGCCGTAGCTGCTGCTCCCAAAGGCGAGGCGCCTGGGTATCCACGATTACCCCTCGAATCCGGAAAAGAGCTGCTCCATGACCTGCCGCCAGCGGCTCGCCAAGCGCAGATCGAGCTCCGTTGCCGCCGCATCCTGGCGTTCGCGCCAGCGGCGATCGGGGCGACTCAACTCCGGATCCATTCCCGCCTGCAGCACCAGCGAACCTCGCTCCAGGGTTTCATCGGCCTCCAGACGGACACCGGCAGCACCCAAATCGGGCAAACGTGCGGCAACCAAGTCCAGATCTTCGGGATGCAGACGCAACATTGGCGATGCGCTCAAGGTTGGCAGAGAGCGCAGGGCTTCTTGTACCAGAGGCAAGAGCAATTCCGGCCGCAAGCGCAACTCGTGGCGGATCACTTGCCGGGCTACTTCCAAGGCCAGGGCCAGCAGGGCCTGCTCTACCCCTTCATCCACCCGCTGCAAAGGCTCGCGCGCTGCCAGCAACAGGCTACGCAGAGCAGCAGCGTCCGCCTCGCCCAGGCGCATCGCCGCCTCCTCCCCCTGGCGCCGGCCCTCTTCCTCACCGCGCCGGAATCCCTCGGCGTAGCCGCGCTCCCGTGCCTCTTGCTCTACCCGAGCAACCAGATCCTGCAAGTCTTGGGCGGTGGGCGGACGTAGATCAGTGACCGCCAGTTCTTCTCCCGGCAGGTCTGTATTGGCTTCGACAGCCCCCTGCCGGGCCCCAATCACCTGCGGCATCTGCCAACGAAGCAGCTTTTCGATGGCCTCGCGCTGGATGATTTCTGCTTCGCTAGCAGGCATTTACAGCAAATCCTCGCCGCCAGCGCTGAGATTGATCTGCCCGGCGGCATCGAGGCGCTGGGCCACTTGGAGGATGGTCTTCTGTGCGGCCTCCACTTCGCTCACCCGCACCGGCCCCTTGGCTTCGAGATCGTCGCGCAACATCTCTGCCGCTCGTTTCGACATGTTGCTGAAGAACTTGTCGCGCAGCGGCGCCGGTGCCCCCTTCAGGGCGATAACCAAGCTATCCGAGGGCAATTCGCGCAAAAGCGTCTGCATACTGCGATCGTCGAGGCGCAAGAGGTCGTCAAAGACAAACATCTTTTCTTGCACCTTTTCGGCAAGTTCAGGATCGCTGGCACGAATTTGATCGATGATGTTGCTCGAGCGGCTGGTCTCCAAACGATTGAGGATTTCCGCCGCCGCCTTTGTCCCGCCCATGGTGGCTACTTGCAACGACTGAGAGTCTCCCGAAATCTGCTCTTCAAGAACTTCATTTAGCTCCGTTAGCGCACCGGGCTGGATGGTCTCGAGACTCGCCAAGCGCATCATCGCCTCGCCAACCGTACGCTCCGGCAGATGATGAATGACCTCGCTCGCCTGCTCCGGCTCCATATAGGCTAGGATCATCGCCAGCACCTGAGGATGCTCGAGTTTGATCAGATCAGCTACCGAGCGGGCGTCCATCCACTTCAGGTTTTCCAGGCCACTAGCGGAACCTCCATGCAAAATACGGTCGATGACGGAGCCGGCCTTGTCGCCTAGGGCTTTCGACAGCATGCCACGGATATACTGATCGCTGCCAATCCCCAAAGAAGTCTGGTGCTCGAGACGAGAACGGAAGTCCGATAGCACCATGCGCGCCTGATCGGTGCTGACGCGCGCCATCTTTGCCATTGCCGCGCCAAGCTTCTGCACCTCCCGTGGACCGAGATGGCGCATCACCTCCGCTGCCTCATCCTCACCCAGGCTGAGAAGAAGGATGGCGCTGCGCTCAATACCGCTGAGATCAGCTTCCGCGCTCACCGGCCAACCACTCCTTGACCACTTGTGCCGCCCGCGCCGGGTCCTGCATCACCAGTTGTCGCGCCACGTACAGGTCGGTCTGCAGCGGGTCGGCGGGTAAGCTCACCGCCTCGGGCCCCGCCTGCGCAGAGGCTTCACCTGAGCGCACCGTAGCCCCCCCCACTCCCGCCTCTTCCGCACCCACCGCGGCCATGGCCGGCGCACGCGTCTGCGCCCGCTGCTGTCGCTCCCGCAGCAAGCGCAGCAGCGGTTTGATCAGCCCGAGGAAGAGCAGGAAAGCAAGGAGAAGCAACGCGACGTAGCGCAGCACCCCGTGCGCCAGGCTCAGGAACCATGGCTGCTGCCACCATGGCAGGGACGCATTCACTTGGCTACTGGCAAAGGGCATTTGCACTACCTTGACCGAGTCACCGCGCTTGGCATCGTAGCCAATGGCTTCTTCCACCAACTGCTGCACCTGCTGAATCTGGTTCGGCGACAAAGCCGCAAACTGCTTGCCATTGCCGCCGGGGAGCGGCTTCTCATCGATGAGAACGGCCACCGAGACCCGCTTTACCGTACCAACGGGGTTGTCGACATGGGTGATGGTCTTGTCGACGTCGTAATTGATGGTGCTGTCGTGACTGCTTTGGGTCGGTGCCAAGCTCTTCAGGGTCGGCGCCAGGGCAATCAGAGCGGCCGGCGACAAGGTGGAAACAACCGGCGCCGTCAGCGGTGCTATTGCAATCCCAGGAGGCTGGTTAGAGAGCGCTCCGGGCACGCCGTAAGGCCCGCCTTCGCCGGTGCCGCTGGTGCTGCGCTCCTGTTGGCTCAACACCTGATTCTTGCCATAGGTGACCGAACTGCTTTCGCTTTTGGCAAAATCGACATCTGCCGCTACCGCTACGTGCACGCCATTACTGCCGACGATTGGCGAGATGATTGCCTTGATGCGTTTTTGATACTGCGCGTCGACCTGCTGCTGATAGGC